>JAWWPE010000102.1:0-20236 GCA_033850895.1 Nocardioidaceae bacterium
CGGACCCCCCCCCCCCCCCCCCCCCCCCCCCCCCCCCCGCCACTCGGGCCCGGCTGTTCCCTCAGAGGCCGAGGGTCTTGCGCATCGCGGGGTTCACGACGCCCGTGGCCGCCTTGTGGTGCTTACGCTGCCACTTGAGCACGGCCGTGCGGGTGCCGGCGGTGAACAGCCCGGACTGGGCTGCGGCCGGCATGGTGAGCTTGGCCTGCAGCTTGACGATGGTCGTCCCACGCAGTCCGCGCTTCAGGGTCAGCGGGGCCGGGGCGGCCTTCGCGGCACTGACGTGCAGCGTCACCTTCGTGGCCTTGGAGCGGCCGGCCTTGCTGTTCGCGTACACCTTGGCGGTGTAGTCGCCCTTGGTCAGATGCGTGAAGCTCACCAGCGGGGTGGTGGCGGAGACCCGCTTCTCCTGGCCCGCGAGGGTCACGACGTAGCGGTTGACAGCGGCGCCGTTGCTCGAGGCCGGAGCCTTGAACGCCACGGCGACCTTGCCGCCGCGACGCACGAGGACGCGCACCGTGCGGGGGGCGCTGGGCGCCGTCGCAACGGGAACGACGACCGGCGGCGTGACAACCGGCGGGGTGACGACAGGCGGGGTGACGACAGGCGGGGTGACGACGGCCGGGTCGAGGACGGTCACCTGAGCGGTGGCCGCCACGGACATGCCGTTGACGTTGAACGCGGTCACCGACACGGTGTGCGAGCCGGCCGGGACGTCGGTGAAGGTGGCCGTCCGGTTGTCCGCGTCGGTGAACGTGCCGAAGTCCTGGCCCATCGTGACCATGTAGTCGGAGACGGGGAAGCCGCCATCCGAGCTCGGGGGTGCCCAGCTGACCGTGACCGTGTTGGCCGAGGTGCTGGACGCCGCAAGCTGGGCCGGGGCGGACGGGACGGTGCTGCGCACCAGCGCAGCCGGGGCGGTGCTGGTCTCGTAGCCGTGCTCCACGTCGTTGATCGCGTTGACCGTGACGATGAAGTCACCGTGGTCGAACGGGAGGTCGCGGAAGGTGTACTCCCGGTCGGTGGCGCCGATGATCTGGCCGTTCCACGAGCCGTACGGGCCGCCGTAGGACGGGTCGACACTGTTCGGGAACGTGACGCTGGCGATGTACTCGGTGATCGGGCTGTCGCCCTCGGACACCGGGGCGTCCCAGGTGATCGACAGCATGCCGTCGCCGACGTTGTGCGCGACCACATTCAAGGGGGCGCTGGGCACGGCGTTGTTGGCGAACATCTCGAAGGAGAACGGGTCGGAGGTCGCCGAGCCGAGCGTGTTCACGGCGGTCACCGTGACGTCGTACACACCGGGGTTCACGCTGGTAAACCTCGCCGTGGCGAAGTCCGGAGAGTCGCCGAGGACCGAGATCGACTTGGCGTCAGCGGGGACGCCGTCGCTGATGCTCACCGTGTAGGTGTCAGCGGCGTCGGAGCCGTCAGGCGCGACGGTCGGGTCCCAGCTGACGTCGACGTTCACGCCGCTGTTGTTGGACGCGAACACGCCGCTCGGGGCGCTCGGGGCGGCGGTGGCCGCGGCCGAAGCGGTGGTGGCCGTGACGCCGGCGACGCCGGCGCACAGCGCCGCCGCGACGAACATGGCAGCCAGGCGGGTCGCCTTGGGGCGGACTTGGTGTGGGCTGAGCATGAAGGAAGCTCCCTGGTACGTGCGGCCAGCCTTCCGGGTTCGGAGACGCTGGTGGTGATGCCGAGAGGTCAGGGCCGTCGGACATGCCTTTGTGTCTTCACGGAGGGCATGTCGGGTGGTGAATACACGCGACGACCGCAAGTAGGGACGTGTTCGGCGGCCGCGCCCAGCGCAGCTCTAATGGGCTCGCCAACGTGCCGGTGAGTTCGGCGTGTGTTCGGGGCGTTGCGCGTCGAGTCGGCTCATCGTGAGGGGACCTTCGACACAAGCGAGCCCAAACTGGAGCCTTCCGGACGTCCCTATGGCTCGACCGCCAGAGACGCTGAGAGAGCCCGTTCGCGGGTGTGGTGGCCGAACGATGCGGCGGTGCAGGGGAACGGGGCGGCCGGTCCAACTGTCAGGCGCCGCGGGACAGGTTGGTGGTGGTGGTGGCCAGGGGCGGGGTCGAACCGCCGACCTTCCGATTTTCAGTGCCGGTCGAGGGGTCCGGAGGGGTCCATCGGCGTAGATCAACAGGCGTCTGACCTGCGATTTTGCTAAACGATCTTCCGGGGCTGTCCGTTGAAATCCAGGCCCGCTGTTAGCAAAGTGTTAGCAAGATCGTGCTTCCGGCGAGCCTCGGTCGTCACTGTCCGTGACGCGAGCACCTGTCCGTTCGGTGTCTGCTCGTTGGAAGCCGGCTTGGCGGGAGGTGGGCTTGCAGGTGTAGCCATGTTGGCCCGCACGATCGGACCACGCGAGGCGATCAATCCCTGAGTTCCGGCGGGGGCTGATGTGGTCATCCCCGGAGAACCTGCCGCCCCAGTCATGGCACTGCATACGAACCCCGATCCCCTTCTGCGTCGTCCATCTGGCTGGTGCGCAATCTAAGCTGCGCCAATGGCGACCTGGTACACCCTGCGCAACGCGACTCCGTCAGCGATCGCTCTGGATCTGGCGGAGGTCCTTGAGAACCTTGCACCGCGAATGCGTCAGACGCAGGGCGACACGGGTGGTCTGAATCGAGCTCGTCTGGTCAAGGCTGTCGGCCCTGCTCTCGTTCGCTTCGACCTCACCGACAAGGAGGTCGATTCGTTCAACTCGCGGGAGATCGACCTCTGGTCCGCAGCTTCGGGAGTTGCGATCAGTCTGCAGACGGGGCGGGCCTACACGAACAACGGTGCCTTTGTCGCCGTTCTCGCGGCAGCCGCCCACCGGTCGGTCGACTGGCTCGTGCTCGGAATCCCCGAGGCCTACAAGGGTGGCGCCCAAGCGGCTCCGGTCAGCCTCCAGATCGGCGAGCTGCTGCGGACCCGAGGGATCGCGCTCGACCTCGACGGTGTCGCGCTCGTCGCCTACTGAGGATCAGGGCCGACCTAAAGCCTGCTGAGCAAGCTGCCGTGCCAAGGCGCTGCCGAGGGCGATAGGTACGGCGTTGCCGATCTGCCGGGCGATCGCAGTCTTGGAGCCCACCCACCGATGATCGTCGGGGAAGCCCTGGAGCCGAGCGGCCTCGAAGAGCGTGAGGGCCCGGTCCTCGTCGGGATGCAGGTAGCGCCCCTTCTCGGGCTTGTAGAATTCGGTCCGGATGGTGACGGACGGCTGATCCCACCGTAGCCGGCCCATGACGTCAGCGGAGCCCGACAGATGCTCGCGCCAGCAACGCGGAAGGAGCCGGTCGGGAATGTCGAAGCGGTTCCCACCGGGCGGAATGCTCCGGATGCGCGCCTTGGATACACCGCTATAGGTGCGCGCGAGATGCAGCTCCCGACTGCGGTAGACCCCCGGCAGCTGCCAGCCACCGAAGGTCGTCGAGCGATCGGGGAGCTCGATCCGCTCCACCTTCCGGCGCAGTCCACGGAAGGCGTCGCGCACGGTCCTGGGCTTGCCGATGTGCGTCGGTTCCGGGAAGCCGGGGAACGGAAGGTCGCGGTGGTGCCCGAGGACCACGGCTCGTCGTCGGGCTTGAGGCGCGCCGAAGTCTGCTGAGTTGAGGACCGCCGCACGGAACGCGTACTCCCGCAACGACCCACGCCGGCCGGTCTCGTGCTCGAGGAGGGAGAACTGTGGCGACCGGAGGAACGCAGCGACGTTTTCCACGACGAAGTACGACGGCCTGGCTCGCGCAACCGTCTTGGCATACTCCCGCCAGAGCTCGTTACGCTCGTCGTGCGCGTCGAGCTTGCCCAACCGTGAGAAGCCCTGACACGGAGGACCACCCACGACGATGTCCACGGTGGGAACCTCGTGGTCGGCCAGCCAGTCTTGGATCCGTCCCTCGTGCACGACGTCTCCGAAGTTGGCCGCGAAGCTCGCCGCAGCAGCGACGTCCGACTCCACAGCGCAGACGGTGGTGAACCCACCAACGTCATGGAAAGCCCTCGTGAGTCCGCCCGCACCGGCGAAGAGATCAAGGACACGGTACGGCTCCAGGCTTCGTCTCTTCCCGGCGTCACGGGCTGGGGAAAGCGACGGACTTGGCACGAGATGGCAAACTACCGGCTGCGTCGGACACGAGGTTCGCCGGCGCGCCGTCGATCTTGGTCCGGAGCGACCTTGACTGTGGATGGTCCGATCCCGACGCCAGGCGTCTCGGCGCGGATGGCGCGCCAACGTCGCAGGGATACAGCGCCCGAGATGGCGTTACGTCGGGAGTTGCACCGGAGGGGCCTGCGGTACCGAGTCGACCGAGCCGTGCCAGGTCTTCCGCGGCGGCGACCGGACCTGACCTTCACTGCCGCACGGGTGGCCGTGTTTGTGGACGGATGCTTCTGGCACAGCTGCCCGCAACACTCCAGTGCGCCGATGGCTAACAGTGCATGGTGGGCCGACAAGCTCGCCAAGAACGTCGCCCGCGACCGCGAGACCGACGCAGCGCTCAGGTCATTGGGCTGGACCGTGGTCCGGATCTGGGAGCACGAGGTGCCGTTGACGGCGGCTGACGCTGTTCAGACGGCCGTGGCACGGGGACTGACCGAAACGGCGAAATCGACCCATTCGAGATCAGAATCGGGCTCCTCCTGATAGGAAGGGTTCTTCATGGACAGCCGCGCGACGGGGGAGACCGCACAGGTGCGTCGCAAGTTGATCGAGGTGTCCCTGCCCCTCGAGGCCATCAACGTCGAGGCCGCTCGCGAGAAGTCGATCCGTCATGGACACCCATCCACGCTCCACCTCTGGTGGGCTCGCCGGCCCCTCGCCGCAGCCCGCGCGGTCCTCTTCGCCCAACTCGTCGACGACCCCTCCTCGTACGAGGACAGGTATCGAAACGAAGCCTCCAGCCGCGGACTGGCTGGCGAGGAGGCAGAGGAGTGGGCCTCCCGCGCAGTGGTGACCGAGCGTGAGCGCCTACACGCCATGCTGCGAGAGTTGGTCAAGTGGGAGAACACGACGAACGAGCGACTGCTCGACGACGCCCGCGCCGAAATAATGCGGAGCACCGACGGCTCACCGCCCGCGATCCTCGATCCCTTCGCAGGTGGTGGCACTATTCCGCTCGAGGCGCAGCGCCTGGGGCTCGAGGCCCACGCCAGCGACCTCAATCCGGTGGCGGTACTGATTAACAAGGCCCTCATCGAGATCCCACCGACCTTCGCCGGCAGGCCACCCGTCTTCCCTGGTGCGGCCGATGCGCGTATGGGGGAATGGCCTAGAGCAACCGGCATGGCCGAGGACGTACGCCGGTATGGCGCGTGGATGCGCGACCGCGCCCAGGAGCGCATCGGCCACCTCTATCCGTCGGCCACTCTGCCGGACGGCACGGAGGCGACGGTGATCGCCTGGATCTGGGCACGCACTGTCACTTGCCCGAACCCGGCCTGCGGCATCTCCCTACCGCTGGTCCGGTCCTGGTGGCTAGGCAAGAAAAAGGGTAAGGAGTCCTACGTCGTCCCCATTGTTGTGGACGGGCAGGTGCGCTTCTCCATCGGCCACGACCCGCACAAGGCACCGGCACCGGACAAGGACGGCACAGTCGCTCGCACCGGAGCAACGTGCATCTCCTGCCAAGCAGCCGTAGACCTCGCATACATCCGGGTGGAAGGTCGGAGGGGGAGAATGGGTCACGACCTTCTGGCCACCGTGGCGGACGCACAGCGACGTCGGGTCTACCTGCCCCCCCAGGCTGTCCAGCGAGACGCGGCCGAGGTGGTCCGCCCGAGCAGGGTCCCCAGCGAGCCGCTCGGGCACGACCCCCGAGCTATCACAGCTCCCAATTACGGCATGGATGAGTTCGCGGACCTTTTCACTAACCGACAGCTCATTGCTCTCACAACGTTCAGCGACCTTGTCGGGGAGGTACGGGAGCTCGTCCGCAAACACGCTGTCGACTCGGGGTTGGACGACGGTGATCCACTGGAGTCGGGCGGTTCAGGCGCTTTCGGATATGCCGATGCGGTGACCACTTACCTTGGAATGACCGTTAGCAAGTTATTGGCCAGATGCAACACCATGTGCACATGGGAAACAGGTATGGATCGGCTCCGTGGATCGTTCCAGAGGCAGGCCATTCCCATGACCTGGGACTTCGCCGAGGCACATCCGTTGCAGGCAACGGGCGGCGGATTCGAGGCGGTCCTGGCTTCAGAAGCTGAAGTCCTCGACGCGTTGACCGCACGGCCACCGATCGGCATCGTTGACCAAGCTTCGGCAGCACAGCGGTCGCTCGCCTTTGTGATCGCCACGGATCCGCCGTATTACGACAATATTGGCTACGCAGACCTCTCGGATTTCTTCTACGTGTGGCTGCGTCGTTCGCTCGGAGAAGTCTATCCCAAGCTGCTTAGCACATTGCTCGTACCCAAGATCGAGGAACTCGTCGCGAACCCATACAGGCACGAGGGCAAAATTGGTGCACGCGAATTCTTCGAGAATGGTTTTGCAGAAGTGTTCTCTACGGCAAGAGCCACTGCCAGCCTCGATTTCCCAATTAGCGTCTTTTACGCCTTCAAACAGGCCGAGACCCAGGGCGGAGACTCAGCATCGACGGGATGGGAGACCCTGCTTGACGGGATGATCCGATCAGGGTGGACGATCACGGCCACCTGGCCGATGCGATCGGAGATGGCCAGCCGGACGCGAAGCATCGACTCGAATGCGCTTGCCTCGTCGATCGTCTTGGCGCTGCGACCGCGTCCCAATGATGCGCCGATCATCGACCGCCGCGGCTTCGTTGCGATGCTGAAGACCGAGTTGCCTGACCGGCTCCGTGACCTTCAGCAAGGCAACATCGCACCGGTCGACCTCCCGCAGGCCGCCATCGGACCCGGCATGGCCGTCTATTCGCGGTACTCGCGCGTCGTCGAACCCGACGGGTTGCCCCTCTCGGTGCGCGAGGCCCTTCGTCTGATCAACTCCGTGCTAGCTGAGGTCCTGTCGGAGCAGGAAGGTGACTTCGAGCCGGCAACCCGTTGGTGTGTGAAGTGGTTCGAGACTCAGGGCTTCGCCCCGGGCGATTACGGCGTAGCCGAGGTGCTGGCCAGCGCCTATGCGGTATCGGTTCGAGGGCTCGAGACGTCCGGGCTAGTCACCTCGGGGGGCGGCGTGGTCCAGCTCCTCGCCCCCGAGTCCCTGCCTGCGGGCTACGACCCTCGGTCCGATGACCGGATCAGTTCGTGGGAGGTCATGGCGCATCTCGGCCGCGCCCTGCGCACTACCGGCCTCGACGAGGCCGCTCGCATCTACGGCGGTGCCGTCGAGCGCGGCGTTGACCTCGACGCCGTACGTGCGCTGGCCTATCTGGGCTTCGGGCTCGCCGAGAAGCGCAAGGACTCCGGATCGGCGCAGCTGTTCAATGACCTCGTCACCAGCTGGACCGACATTGCCTTGGCGTCGGGGCGCACTCCCGTCGAGCCCCTGCAACTCGGCTTCGACACCGACTGACGAGGGACTGCACTTCCATGGCCATGAGCAACCGTGATCGCGTCGGCACAGCGCTCGAGCTCCTGTCGACCGCGCTGGAGCCCTTCTGCGCCCAAGTCTTGAGGCCCCACCTCTCGCCAGGCACCACCTGGACAGACGTCCTCAAGGTGAAGGACGGCGAGAAGGGCGGCGGGGCCCGTGTGTACGAACCGAAGGACGTTCAGGTCCAGCTGCGCGTCATAACCGAGAAGCTCGGCGCGCTCGGCTTCCCGTTCTCGAGCCTCCTCTCACGGGGCCAACAGAACCTCGCGGGCGAGCTGCGCGAGGTCCGTGACAAGTGGGCCCATCAGAGCCCGTTCGGCCACGACGACACCTACCGTGCCCTCGACACGGCCGAAAGGCTGCTGCGCGCGGTCAACGCCGGGTCGCAGGCGGACGAGGTTCGCAAGCAACGCCAGAGTCTGCAGCGCGCCGAGTACGAGCAGCAGACCAGACGCGACACGAAGCCGGCCAGCGCCACCGTGAGTTTCCGCGACGACGATCTTCAGCCGTGGATGGACGTGCTCACCCCACATCCGGACGTCGTGAGCGGCCGCTTCCGCGAGTCCGAATTCGCCGCCGACCTGCACGAGGTGGCGCACGGCGTTGCACACGAGGGGTCCCGTGAGTACCACGACCCGGTCGAGTTCTTCCGTCGCACTTTCCTCACCGCCGGTTTGAAGGACCTACTCGCGCGGTCAGCGCGTCGGATCGCCGGCGACCGTGGCGAAGCGCCCGTCGTGAACCTGCAGACCACCTTCGGTGGCGGCAAGACGCACTCGATGCTTGCCGTCTGGCACCTGCTCTCGGGAACGCCAGTGACCGACTTCCCCCAAGATGTGCAGGAGATCGTTCACGGCAGCGGTCTCAGCGAACTGGGTAATTCAGTCCGTAGAGCCGCGGTCGTCGGAATCAACCTCTCGCCGGGCCAGCCCGACACAAAGCCCGACGGCACCGTCGTCCGCACGATCTGGGGCGAGATCGCCTGGCAACTCGGAGGCGCCGCGGGCTTCGCCATGATCGCCGAGTCGGACCGGACCGCCAAGAACCCCGGCGCTGCGCTGCGTGAGCTCATCGCGAAGTACGCCCCGTGCGTGATTCTCATCGACGAATGGGTCGCCTACGCCCGGCAACTCCCGTCCAACGAAAGCGTGCCGGCTGGCGACTTCGAGACCCAGTTCACCTTTGCGCAGACCCTGACCGAGGCCGTCAAGGCCGCTCAGGGCGCACTTCTCCTCGTGAGCATTCCGGCGAGCGATGTGCGGCTGAGTCAGGACGGCAGCGAGGTCGAGTCGCCGGCGACGGATCTCGAGACCGGCGGCACCTACGGTTTGCAGGCCCTGGCCCGGCTCCAGCATGTCGTCGGTCGCGTCGCCCACCAGTGGCAGGCGGCCTCGGCCACCGAGTCGTTCGAGATCGTCCGGAGGCGCCTCTTCAGCGAGCCGGACGGCGATGCCATCCGAGCGATTGCGGCTACGGCGAGGAAGTTCAGCGGGTTCTACCGGTCGCACGCCGGCGAGTTCCCCACCGAGACGAGGGACAGCGACTACGAGACGCGCCTCCGCTCGGCGTACCCGATCCACCCCGAGCTCTTCGACCGGCTCTACGGCGACTGGTCGACGTTGGAACGCTTCCAGCGGACACGCGGCGTCTTGCGACTGATGAGCGCTGTCGTCCAGCGGCTCGTCGAGCTCGATGACAAGGCGCCGCTCATCATGCCCGGATCGGTGCCGCTGTCCGGCTCCGGTGTGCTGTCCGAGATCGGGCAGTACCTGGACGACGCCTGGAAGGCCGTGATCCACTCCGACGTCGACGGGCAGGGATCGCTGCCGGAGCGGATCGACGAGGAACGCCCCCTGTTCGGCCGTCGTGCGCTCACCGAGCGCATCGCCCGGACTGTCCTCATCGGCTCGGCGGCGACCCTGCGCAGCGCGCACAAGGGCATCGAAAGGCAGCGGGTCTTCCTCGGAGTCGCGATGCCAGGTGACACGGTCGGCAACTTCGGGTCCTCGCTCCAGATGCTCAGTGACCGCGCCACCTACCTCTTCGCCGAGGGGGAGCGGTACTGGTTCGACACTCAGCCGAGCCTCAACCGCTACGTCGCAGATAAGGCCGCGGCGCTCTCCCAGGCGGACGTCGACGCGGAGGTCGTACTTCGGCTGCGACGGGCCGTATCGCCGCGGCCGGCCGATTTCGTCGATGTGCTCGTCGCCCCGACGTCGACCGGTGACGTGCCAGAGGGGGAGGGGGTGCGCCTCGTGTTGCTGCACCCAAGCCGCCCCGTCGACCCTAAGGTCAAGGACAGCCCTGGCCTCGTCTGGTCGCGAGAGTTGTTCGGAACCAGGGGAAGCGCACCACGGGAGCGGCGCAACACCTTGGTGACGCTCGCTCCTGACAAGCAGCGGCTCGCCGAGCTTGACTCCGCCGTCCGTTCCTATCTCGCATGGAAGGACACTGCGGCGCGTATCGACGAGCTCGATCTGACGCCTGCCAATGCGGGTCTGGTGCGTCGCCGGCAGGACGAGACAAATCGGGTCGTCGACCAACGCGTGACGACGACGTGGATCCACGCGATCGTCCCGGTCCAGCCGGACGGAGGTGCGCCGTTCGATATCACGCTGGTCAAGGCGGACGGCGACGAACCGCGCTTAGACGTCCGCACAGGCAGACGGCTCGTCAAGGACGACCATCTGCGCGTGGCCTGCGCGCCAGCGGCCGTGCGGCTCGACCTCGACCTGCGGCTCGCAAAGGTCTGGAACAACGGCAGAGTGGGCCTGGGCGAGCTCTGGGATCTCTACACCCGCTACCCGTACCTCTCCCGCCTTCGTGATCGTTCGGTGCTCGAGGAGCGACTCACCGATGTCCTGAGCGAGATGGCATTCGTCGAGCGCGGCTTCGCACTGGCTACGGGCTACGACGAATCGACGGGAGAGTTCACGGGTCTGGCGGTCCCGTTGGAGGATCACAGTTTCGGGCCTTTGACGGACTCGACGCTGTTGGTCGCGCCGGACGTGGCGCTCGCCCAGCGACGACGCGAGCGGGAACGTGAGGCGGCGACTGTCACCGAGGACGGGAGGACTGACGAGGGCGACGCGACGGTCTCGACCGAGCGCTCGAAGGGGACTCCTGCCAGGCCCCAGCAAGTGGTCAAGGCCGGGCGGTACGTGGGTCGATGGGCGCTCGACAGCGAGGATCCGGATGTCGCCGGGGATCGGCTGCGCGCCATCGGGGAGGAAATCGTGCGACACCTCGCAATAGCTGAAGGGGTCGACCAGCTCGAGGTTGTCGTCGAGATCAATGCCGAGACATCGGCCGGTTTCACCGATGCCACCCGGCGCACCGTCTCGGAGAATGCTCGGAGCCTACGTTTCGACGAGTCCGGCTTCGAGGACGTCCCGTTGTGAGCGACGACGTCGTCCGCCGGATCACGCTCGCACCTGATCCGGGACTGGTGAAGAGCCTCGGGACCAATCACAGCCTGGCCACCGCGTTGGCCGACCTCGTCGACAACTCCGTGGACGCGAAGGCTTCGCGAGTACTCATTCGGTTCCTCCGAAAAGGGCCAGCGCTGAAGGAGGTCCACGTCCTTGACGATGGGCGCGGCATGGACTCCGACGGCATCGACCGGGCGATGACCCTGGGTGGTGGGCGCGACTACGAGGACAATGCACTGGGACACTTCGGACTTGGACTCAAAGCTGCGGCGCTGAGCGCTGGCGATGTTCTCACGGTGTATTCCCAAGGTGCTGGCTCGACGCCCGTAGGACGGCGACTCGTACGGCAGGACATGGCTCGGGACTATTCGTGTGACGTCTTGGCGACCAGCTCCTGCGCAGATGCTGAGAGCGGTCGCATCGCCCTGGTGGGAGGCGAGTCAGGCACGACGGTCCGACTCTCACAGCTGAGGACTGCGCACGAGAGCGACTCGCAAATCGAGGCTGCGACCTGGCTGCACTTACGACTGCACGAAACGCGGTTGCATCTGGGAATCGTGTTCCACCGCCTGCTCGCCGACGGACGCATCCGGATCGACCTCGAAGAAGGCCTCCTCCAAGGTGCAGGCGGGGCGCCGATTCCGGTGAAGCCGATCGACCCGTTCGGCTACCACGCCTCCGGCCGGCCAGGGTACCCCCGCACTCTGTCGGCGGATCTCGACGGTCGATCCGTCCGGTTGCGCTGTCACGTCTGGCCAGCCAAGAGCACAGAAGACGAATTTCGATTGGGCAGCCGCTTCGGCCGCGAGAAGCAAGGCTTCTACGTGTACCGCGGCGACCGACTCCTCTCGTTCGGCAGCTGGGTGGACGTCACGCACGATGCTGATGACCGAGGCTTCGGCCGTGTGGAGCTCGAATACGACGACATCGTCGCCCACGTCCGGATGAACCCGGAAAAGAGCAGCATCAAGTTCGACTCTTTGCTCGGCCGCGTCCTACGTTCGGCCTCCGATGACAACGGGAACTTCAGCACGTATCTAGCCGACCTCGCGGATTCCTACAAGGCGGCCCGCCGACGCAGTCGTGTTCGGAAGCCGTCCATCGCCCCGGACAAGGGCTTCCCTCGCAAGCTGCGGTCAGTCATTGGTAGCGAGCTTGAATTCGATGAAAGCTATGGCTCCGTCAGCATCAGGTGGAAGCGGCTGGAAGCCGGGATGTTCCTCCACGTCGACCTGCCGAACCGGACCGTCTGGCTGAATAGCCAGTATCGGCGCCTTCTTGTGCCTGACGCGGCAGGCGGACTCAATGACGCACCGCTGATCAAGGCGCTCGTGTACCTGCTGACGCGCGACGTGTTCATGGGTCAGTACCTCGGCTCCAAGGATCGGGACAACGTCGCACTTTGGCAGGCCGTGCTCGGTGCGGCAGTCGACGAAGAGTGGTCGAGGTTGGAGAAGAGCGATGAGTGACGACGCCCGCGACATGAGCTCTGCGACGGTCGACGCCTATTGGGCCTCGGGAGAGCAAGTCACGGTCCCACTGCCCGGCACACCTGACTGTCGGGTGGTCTTCGATCCTCGAGGTCATTCCGTTAGCCTTCTTAGCCCCCTGACGGGCAAGGAGCCAGACGTAGTCAAGCTCCGAAGCGTCAGTTTCTCGACAGCCGTCGATGGCTCACGCGTATGGGGCGAGGTCCGGGTCGATGCCTCCGAGTCGCACCAGGCGGCGTTCGCACTCGTCACGACCATCGCGAATCGGCTGCAACGAGACGGCGAATCTCTCGCCGTGGCCGTGCCACACGCGGTCGACACCTATCAAGCCCTGCTGGCTCGGCGCAAGGGCCTCAACGACGAGCAGCAGAGAGGGCTATTCGGCGAACTGCTGGTCTTCCGACAGGTGGTCCTGGCAAGCGGTGCGGCAACCGCCGTCGACGCCTGGCACGGTCCTCTCGCAGAAGAGCACGACCTCTTCCTCGCGGGCCTTCACCTGGAGGTGAAGACGACGGCCGCGGAGCGGCGCAAGCACATGATCGGTGGCGTGTCACAGCTGAGCCAGTCACCAGGCACGCCCTTGTGGCTGGTTTCGGTTCAGATCACCGCCGGCGTTGAAGGAGCCGGACAATCACTGCCGGCCCTTGTCGCTGCCGCTCGAGCGGATCTGGCGGACGAACGGATCGAGTTCGACCGCCGCCTCGAGAACATGGGTTGGGACGATCTGCATGCCGATCTGTACCCCGCAGTCTGGCAGCTGCGCTCGCCGCCCCGCTCGTACCTTGTCGACGGCGACTTCCCGCGTATGACCGCGGCACTCATCGCGGACCGTGTGCCCAGCTGGTCGTTGGTCTCTGACATCAATTACCGAATCGACGCAACCGACCTGCCGTTCCCGAGCGCTCCAGCTGTGCTGTCCGGGTTCGTCGAAACTGAGGGGGACCACGCGTGACTGGCCGACCGAAGTGGTCAGAGCAGTTGAAGCCGGCGCTCACGGCGATGACCGGGCCACCCAAGAGGCTGGCCACGTTGATCTCCGTGCTCGCGGACACCGATGTCGAGCCCTCTGAAGTCATCTCGTATCTGGAAGCTGCTGACGCCAACGATCAGGGGTTGGTGACGCTGCGCATTGCGCTCAGCCGATGGGATGCGGAGGAGCCAGCCGACTGGTCAGTCGTTGACGGTGTTGTCGCGCCCGCCCATTCATGCGCCCGTCGGATGCGCGCGGTGGCACTCCTCGGCTTCGACGATTCTCAAGAGCAGAAGCTACGCGAACTCGTCCCGATCACCGTCAGCGGATCCGTGATCATCGCGAAGGACTTCGACCCGTGGTACCAAGAGGCCCGGCACCAACGCTCGACGCTGTACTGGGATCACTATCTCGACTATCTGACTATTCAGAAGGGTTGGCCTGCGGAGTCATTGAGCGCGCTGGATCAGGCGACAACGCAAATCGTGGAACGGCTGAGCGATCCTCGTCGAGAGGAAGCTCGGCAGACCAAGGGGCTCGTCGTCGGCTATGTCCAAAGCGGTAAGACGGCGAACTTCACGGGGGTCTTGGCCAAGGCGATCGACGGCGGCTATCGACTCGTGATCGTGCTCACCGGCACGATCGAGGTACTCAGGGCACAAACCCAGCTGCGTCTGGACAAAGAGCTCGTCGGCCGCGAGAACATCCTCGATGGCCTTGATGAGAATGACCCGGATGTCGTTCGCGGACTCGACTATCAGCAGGCAGAGGACTGGCTCCAGGATCGATTCGTTCGCCACGGAGACATCGAGGCTCAAGGGGCCCCGCACATTCGCAGGCTGACCACACACGGCTCCGATTACAAGAAGCTTCCACACGGCCAGACACAACTCCGATTTCCGCTGTTCGAGGTTGGCAAGCCGCTCAACAACGAGGCGAATCTCGACAAGTCCGCTGCGTACGTTGCCGTAGTGAAGAAGAACCCCGCCGCGCTCAAGAAGCTCATCGCCGACATCGAGCCGTTCAAGCGCAAGGGTGAACTGCCGGTTCTCATCATCGACGATGAATCCGATCAGGCGTCAGTGGACACAACCAACCCGAAAAACTACGGCACGGACTCCCCCGACAAGCGCAAGCGCACGACCATCAACAAGCTGATCGTGCAGCTGCTCACCAAGCTGCCGCGCGCGCAATACGTCGGGTACACCGCCACCCCGTTCGCCAACGTCTTCATCGATCCGGACGAAGACGAGAACATCTTTCCCTCGCACTTCATCCTGTCGCTGGAGCGAACTCCTGGATACATGGGTGTTGCGGACTTCCACGACGTTGGGGTGACGTTCGACGACGAGGAACCCACAGTCGCGACCTCCAACGAACTCGCCTACGTGCGGGCGCTCAAGGCTGACCCCTCCGAGGATCCGGACGGCAGACTTGAGGAGTTGCTCGCTTCCTTGGATGCCTTCGTGTTGGCGGGCGCAGTCAAGAAGTACCGCCAGGCCTCAGGTGGGAAGCGCTACCGACACCACACGATGCTCGTGCATGAATCAGTCCGCCAATTCGAGCACGCGAAGGCCGCCCAGGACGTTCGAGACCTGTGGCAGAGGACTTCGTACACGGGACCTGAGGGCCTCTCGCGTCTGCGCGCCTTGTGGGAGGCCGACTTCGCACCCGTTTCCCTCGCGCGCAATGAAGGGGATCCTACGCCGACTGCGTTTGACGATCTCCTGCCCTACATCGGGGAAGTGGTCGCCGCTCTCGGCAAGGATCCCGTGTCGGTGATGAACTCCGACAAGGACGTCGTTGCCGCACAGAAGTCCGTCGACTTCGAGTCCACCGATGTCTGGCGAATCCTTGTTGGTGGAACTCAGCTGTCGCGGGGGTTCACCGTTGAGGGACTGACCGTCTCCTACTTCCGCCGCCGAAGCATGCAGGCGGACACGCTGATGCAAGCCGGTCGATGGTTCGGCTTCAGGCCGGGATACCGAGACCTTGTGCGGCTCTACATCCGGCGGGACGACAGCGTCGATCTCTACAAGGCCTTCGAGGCCTTGCTGCTCGACGAAGAAGCGTTCCGCGAGGAGCTTCGCCAGTACGCCGTGATCAAGGAGGACGGCCGGCCGGCCGTCGAGCCGTGGCAGGTTCCTCCCCTGGTCAGCCAACATCTGCCCTGGCTCAAGCCGACCGCCCGAAACAAGATGTGGAACGCACGCATCGATGAGAAGGGCAGTGGCGGAAGAGCGGTCGACCTTTACCAGGTCCCGGAGAGGGCGAGCGAGGACCGCAGGTGGAACCTTGAGACGTTCGCCGTTCCAGTTCTCGGCAATCTCGACCAGGAGGTGACTCTCGCTTTCGACCTCGGTGGCGGTGACACCGGCCAAGTCCTGGCCCGCGTCGGTCGGTTGGACGGCCAGGAGCTCCTCGATCGTCTGCGCCCAAGGACCGGTTACCGCTGGCACGCTGAATATCAGCCGATCTGGGGCCCCACATACCGATTCCTCACGAAGATGTCTGCGACCGGCCAGATCACCGGATGGCACGTTGTATGGCCACAGCTCAAGGAAGCGGGGAGGAGCGAAACTCCGGTGCTGCCTGGTAGCCCCGTCTCGATACCTGATCGCAAACGTCGCTCGGGGCGCCATGACTTCTCTGGTAGCGACAGGAAGCACCGTGACGTCGCCGAACGACTCGCAGGAACGCCGGGATCGACCCTGGAAGATCACGTCCGCGACGAGCTTCGAGACGGATCTACGGCTACCGGCGTCCTGCTCGTCTATCTCGCCCGGGACGTGACCACAGACAACCCCGACGACGGGGGCGGCGAAGGTCTCGCGTCAAGGGACGACTGGCACGACCTGGTCCCGCTCCTGTCAATAGTCGTGCCACCAGACGCCGCCGACGACCACTCGAGTCGCATCCGCTGGGTCGTCTCGCGGAAGGATCTGGATGGAGTGGCAGCGGTCCCAAAGGGGTGACATCTTGCCGCCGAAGAATGTGACCTCCGCCAACGCGCCGCATACCGTTGGTGACGTCGAGCCACTAGGCCGTGACCCTAGGATGTACGAAGCAAAGTGACCGCGAACTTCAAGCACCTCGCCGAGACACGACTTCGGGAAGCACGGATTCTGTTGGCTTCGAGCGAGCCCTCGGGTGCGTACTATCTCGCCGGATATGCCGCTGAGTGCGCGTTGAAGGCGGTAGTACTAAAGCAGATAAGAAAATATCACATGCCCGATAGAAAGGTTGTCGACCAGGCTCACACCCACGATTTTGATGTGTTGGTCGGTCTGGCCGGCCTAAAAGCCAACCGCGAAGCGTACGAAAACCAAAATAAGATCTTTGCTCGGAACTGGGCTCTCACGAGAATTTGGAGCGAGTCCAGCCGATACGAGGTGTGGACTACTCAAGATGCAACTGACCTCATAACCGCAGTTGGCCAGAGACGAGATGGGGTGCTGGCGTGGATCAGGAGGTCTTGGTAGAGGAACTGGTTGAGGCAGGAGCCGTTCTCAGCCAAGCCGTGCAGTCGCACTATGGTGTGCCCAAGTTGCGAAGCGTGGTTGCTCGCAATGACTCGACCGGTCAAATGGATCTCATACTCGCGCTACCGCGTGAATTGTCGAGACTGAACGTATACGCCTTTGTTCAAGAGCAGTTAGAGCTATTCGGTCTCTCGCTACCGCTGGACTCAATCGTGATAGTCAGAGACGACGAGCCAGGGCTGAGGGAACTACTGGATCTGGCAGGGTCGGTACCGACAGGAACTGTCCGCGACGGTGCAGGAATCGAGTTTGCGGGCCGGGTTTACAGCGATCCCAGGCGCGTCCGATTGACGGGCCGCGTCTATGAGCGAGCGGTTGGAACAATGTTGGCGGGTCTCCCAGGGATCATCTTGGAGGAAGCCGATCAGTGGCAAGAATCTCTCTCCGTCCCCTGGCACGTACCTATAAGCTTGAGGCCGGACTTCGTGGTGCGTGGACAAGCCAATCGACTGGTTGTTGAGGCGAAGATTTTTTCGCAGAAGAATCTGAACAACCGCTTCGTTGAATCACTCGGAAAGGTCGCCTATTGGGAGCGACGCCTAAACTCGCGACTGGGGTTGTTGATAATCACCAATGAGGCGATTCCCTCGAATGCCCGTGCATTGTATTCCGGGTTGATAGGCGCCGAGATGGTGGCGTGGGCGCCAGGCAATGCCCCGGTCGAGGTAGTTGAGGCCCTTGATCGCTTGCAGACCCGCGAACTTCATCGCTAGCTCGGCGACACGAGCCCTGGGCTCGGGAACGCATGACTTCGCCCCCGAACGCACGATTATCAAATCGTCAGCTAAAGCGACCACCGTCACACGTGCGCCAGATGTATGGCGCGCCATTGCAGTCAGCGACTGACCCGCGGCGTCGAGCATGACGCCGCAACGTGGGGTAGCAATCGCTTGATCTTGAGTTCCGACCAAAGTGTCGAGCGAGGAGATAGTCGCGATGACCGCACCACCGAGTATCGACCTGTCTGGCCGGTCGCCCGAGCGGGTAGGTCAGGCGAGCCCTGATCTGGTGCAGACGTGCTGACCCCGTTTCGTCGAGGTGCTGATGGGTCGCGGGAGCAGACGCCGTCTGTAGTGCAATACGAAGAGCGCGCGGGACCCGCAGGAACACCGGAAGCCGCTCCTGGCGCACCGACGCTACCTTCCAGACTGGCTGTCGCAGCGGCGACTTCGTGCGGAGTCGGCGCTGATCACCGTGGTCGCCACTGGCTACCCGGTGGGCATCCCGGCTTAGCGGATGGACAAACGGCTGGTCGCAAAGTTGGGCAAGGAAACCTAACCGAGCTTGAGGGCCGTATTCGCCACCTGGATCATTGACAGGCGCCGCCGCGCGGACACCGTATCCACCGGATACCAGGGTGTGCGGCTGACTGGGTTTCTGGTCGCAGGCGAGCGAGGGTCGGGGTGGTGGGAGTCGGTCGCGGGCTCGGCGATCGGATGGCGGTGGTGGTGACGCTGCGTCGGTCGAGCTGACGATGGGCGTGTTGGTTGGGTCGTAGGAATAGTCGCGGTCTGACGCGAGGCGGCGTCCGTTGGCAACCACATGCTGTTGATTCCCGGTGACGTCCGGCCGGCCGCTGTCCTCCTCACGCCGGCGCGCGTACACAGACGTGACCTCTCGATCCGATCCGACGGAGTGCCGCGGTCTGGGCGAACCGGAACCGCTGAACCCTCGGGCAACCGGCGTGATGGCGGCCGAGCGATCCAAGGTCGGCTCTCCCGGTGGCGCTGTCCGCAGGCGTCCGCCCGACGTCCGGAAGCCCTGCCGCCCTCAATGCCGGGTACGTCGTGTCAACGGACAACCTTCCGGACAACCCCGGTGGCCATCGTGTCGGTCATGGCTGACGAGTTTGGGTGGACGCACGTCGCTGTGCGTCAGCAATTCCACGCGGTGACTGCGACGGCAGCCGGTCACTCGGTCGCGGTGCGGTCCTGCGGGCGCGATTCCGGCCTACACAGCTCGTTGCCGCGCACCTGCCGAGCCTCGCGAGGCGGTTGCCAGCGCGCTTGCCGAGTGACGTGGCGGTTGCCAGAACGCTTGCCACGGGCTTGCCGGGCGACGTGGCCGGTTGCCAGACGGCTTGCCACGGGCTTGCCGCCCGGTGGCCGCGCACCTGTTGGGGTGAGCCATCACTGGACACGGATGCCGCCCGGGTGGCCAACCAGATCACGAAAACTTTACGAAAGTCGTTGGTTCTGGCAAGCGTTCTGGCAAGCGTTCTGGCAAGCGCCCCCGAGCAGGCTGCCCACCAACACCCACGTGTTAGGGAGGCGGCGCAGTCATGACAACCCGCGATGCGGCGGCTGAGCCTTTCGGCGTCGATGGCCCGCGGTGGTCACGATGGTGATCTCGATCAAGATGCTCGAGGCCGGCCCGAACCCGGCCGGCTACTACCTGTCGCGGCAGGCCGGATGCCCGGCCGACTACTACCTGGGTGCCGAACCCGCCGGTCGGTGGCTGGGGGCCGGTGGGGCAGCGGCCGGGCTGACTGGACGCTTCGATCCGGCCGCCGCCCAGCAGCTGCGTCACCTGCTCTCCGGGGCGTCCCCGGGCGGGGAGCCGCTCGTCCCGCAAGTGCTACGAGCCGACACTCGTGGCCACATGCCTGCTGCCCCACTGGTCGAAGCGGTGCGGGCGCGGGCCGCGGATCAGAACGTCCCGGTCCAGGCGCTGTTCGCCGAGCCACGGGACGGGGCCGCGTTCACCGCGCTGACCGGAAGGGTGGACCGGCCCTACCGCGGACGGACTGCGACAGTCGACCCGGCCCGGGCCGGGCGGATAACCGCGGCCGTCGGCCTCGACGCGCGCGAGATCTACCGCGGCGAGGACGGCACCGACCACTACGCCCAGGCCCTGAAGTACGCCGGTCGTCGGGTCGACCGCCGCCGGCCCGGCCTGGACGTCACCGTGTCTGCGCCCAAGAGCGTCAGCGTCCTGTTCGCCCTCGCCGACCCGGACGTCTCCGCGCAGGTGCGGGCCGCGCACCAGGCTGCCGTCTCCCAGGTGGTGGACTACTTCGAGTCGGTCGCCGGTCACGCGTTGCGCGGTCATCAGGGCGACGGGCAACGCGCGACCCGGATCGGCACCGACGGGTGGATCGTCGCGGCGTTCGAGCACCGCACCTCCCGGGCCGGTGATCCCCAGCTGCACACGCATCTAGTTGTCCCGAACATGCTCCGCGGCTCGGACGGCAAATGGTCCGCGGTCGACTCCAAGGCGGTGTTCCGGCACGCGCTGACGGCCAGCTACCTCTACCACGCGGTGCTGCGCGGACAGCTCAC
>JAWWPE010000121.1:0-4224 GCA_033850895.1 Nocardioidaceae bacterium
ACATACGCCAGGTCCCGGCTGATGTCGTCGTACGCGTGGGAGACCTGCAGGCCGAGCCAGATCTCGCCGTCAGGTCGTACGATTCCGGCACCCGCACCGGGGAGCAGCGAGCAGACCCGTACCTGACGATCAGTTCCGGCAAGACGTACGAGCGCCGTGGCGGACGGGACGAACTCGCGCAGGGCGATCCAGTCGGCCTCGCCGGGAAGGCCCTCGAAGGTACGCGCCACGAACGGCATGCGCTGCTTCTTGGCGGCCTTGGTCTTGAGTCGCGATTTCTTGCCCACGAGGGGCAACACTATGCGGTGGCGAACGGTCGGGGTGAGCCGGATCGAGCTGGGTCAGTGCATGCTCATGACGAGCTCGGCATTGACCCGGGTGCCCTCCGACATGTCGACCCACCAGCGGTCGGCGACGCGGTTGATGATCGACAACCCGCGCCCGCTCAGTGAGTCCTCATCGAAGTCGACCGGCTTCAGTCGGCCACTGACCCCCGCGTCGTGGACGCTCAGCTCGAGCAGCGTGCCGTTGATGCTCCAGGAGATCTCGATCATTCCGTCGTCGGTCGGCACGCCGTGACTGACGGCGTTGGCGATCATCTCGCTGATCACGATGAGTGCGTCGTCGATGACCGCGGAGGACGCGCGATGGACGGTCAGGAACGCGGCGAGCTTCGTCCGCGCCACGCTCGGAGTGGACAGGACGAACGGCAGACGCACGACATCATGCGCTTTCATTCGTCACCACCGATCCCACGAGAACCGGCGATGCGCAGCGCGCACACGCCGGAAACAGTCATGTATATGGCCCAAAGTAACCATGTATGGGGGTTCATCGCTACTTTCCCGGCGGGAACAGCCCCGGCAAGTCGGCCAGATCGCGCGCAGGAGAGCATGGGGAGATGAGCGATCCCGACATCCCGACGACCGACCTCGGCGCAATCCCCGATCCGCTTCCGGCCGATCTCATCGTCCTCGACGTACGCGAACCGCACGAGTGGGCCGCCGGCCACATCGACGGTGCAATCCACATCCCGCTCGGCGACCTGCCCTCACGCGTCGGCGAGCTCGACCCCGCCGCCCACACGCTGGTCGTGTGCCACGTGGGTGGCCGATCGGCGCGCGCAACCGCGTGGCTGCACGCCCAGGGGCACGATGTGGTCAACCTCGCCGGCGGCATGGAGGCGTGGGAAGCCGCGCAGCGGCCCATCGCTCGCTGAGCCCGGAAACACCACAACGCCACCAGGGAATCCCTGATGGCGCCGTCGGTGGTTGGAGCTACTTGGCAGCAGCCTTGAGGCGCGAGCCGACGCTCAGCTTGACGCCGAATCCGGCGGGGATGTCGATCGTCTCGCCGGTCGAGGGGTTGCGGCCCGTGCGGGCGGCACGCGCGACGCGCTCGACCGAGAGGATGCCGGGAATCGACACCTTGTCGCCGCCGGCGACGGACTCGACGAGGATGTCGCTGAAGGCCGACAGCACTGCGTCGGCCTCGGTCTTGCTGGTGTCGGCCTTCTTGGCGAGGGCGGCGACGAGTTCGTTGCGGGAGATGGCCACGGGAAGCTCCTTGTAGATGTTGGGCGTGCGACAGCCAGTCTATGAACGCGCCCCAACAGAAACCTTGGGCCCCCCGTGCTCCGGGTGAAGGTTCGGCCTGCTATCGCACCCATTCCGGCTGGGGTCTGTCGACGAGGGCAGCGATCTCTGCGAGATATCGCTGCCGCGGCCACTCGGTCACGCCCAATGACGCCAGGTGCGGAGTCAGCCATTGCACGTCGATCAGGGCCGCCGGTCCGACGATCTCGGCGAGCGCTGCGACGGCGGCCTTCGAGGCATCCGTCTCGTGGTGGAACATCGACTCTCCGGCGAACAGTGCCCCGATCGCCAGTCCGTACAACCCACCGACCAGATCGCCGTCGGCGTTGCGTACCTCGATCGAGTGCGCCCACCCGAGGTGGTGCAGGCGCACGTACGCATCGCGGATCGGCTGATCGATCCAGCTGCCGGGTCTCGTGGGGTCGGCGCAGGCATCGATGACGGCCTCGAAGTCCTGGTCGACGGTCACCGAGAAGCGCCCCATGGACCGGCGCAGCGACCGCGACACGTGCACGGCTGAGGGCTCCAGCACGCCGCGGCGCAACGGCGACCACCACAGCAGCTGACCGTCGTGGGGCATCGGGAACGCCCCGTGGCGGTATGCCTCGATGATCGTGCCGGGTTCGAGATCGGCGCCGCCAGCCACGCAATCGTCCTCGGGCCATTCGCTGGGGTCGAACACCCACGGCGACCGGTCGAGGGGCTGTGGCCTCATCGCGGCAGCTCGAGGACGTCAACCAGGTGGATGCGGGGACCATCGCCCCACATCTCCCACTCCGACTTCGACGCGCCCTGGACACCGCGCCACCACACGGCGCTCCGGTTGACCGAGTGCGTGATCGTCGCCGCGTGCCACAGGGCGTCGTACTCGCGCGGCGTGACGAGGTCGGACCAGTGCTCGCGGTACGCGTCTCGCACGGGCTCCCACGGCAGGGCGTTCTTGTCGGCGATCCAGCCGTACGGGACGCACATCGCCTCGAATGCGAACGCCCATTGCGCATCACCGAAGTCGAACAGACGTAGGCGGTTGCCGGCGGCATACACGTTGTTGGGATGCGCGTCCCCGTGCTGGAACGTGCTCGGAACCGGAGAGTCCTCGAGCCGCCGCGCCGCGTCGACCACCAGCGGCCTGGCTCCATCGAGCTGCTTGGCGAGGTCGGCCGAGACGTGACTGGGATGGTCGACCGGCAGCTTCGCGAGCCGCTCGATCAGCCAGTCGAAGCGTTCCGGAACCGTGGGCGGCGAGTAGTCGGGGAGGCCGGCCGAGACCAGTGGCGCCTTCTGACCGACCAGGGCGACTTGCACCTGCGCCGTCTGCGACACGACTTCCTGCCACTCGGCAGAACCCGGTTCGTGCAGCTCGCCGAGGGACGGGCCGTGGTCAGTCGTCAGCATCCAGCCACGGTCAGCGTCGACGGCCCACGGCGCCTCGACGGCGTCCGGGACCAGCTCCGCGAGCACCTGTTGTACCCGTGCCTCGAACGCATTGGCCGGGCAGTTGGCCTTGAACCACATCTGTCCGACGTCGGTCGGCACCACGAGCTGGGTCGACCAGGGGCGGATGCGGGGCTGCTCCACCGGCCCGATGACCCGGTGCCCTTCGGCGCCGAGCTGCTCGACGATCCAGGCCTCGGCCTCGCGCCGCCAAGCCTCGCCCGCCACGAGTTCGGAGAACGGCCGGCCCATGACGCCCAGCGTAGTGACGCGTCCCCTCCTATGCTGGCCAGATGGGAGTCCGTCGCAGTGTCGCCGTCAGTGCGAGCAAGCAGCTCGCGCCCAAGATGGCCTCGGGCTACGTCCGCACGGTGCTCGACCACGCGATCGACGGCATCGGCCCGTTGCGCTCGGCCGCAGCGTCCGCCGACACCAAGCTGGTCGATCACGACGGCGACGTCGAGAACGCGATTCGCGGGCTGGTGCGTCTGCACGCGGGGCTGGCCGGCGTGCAGGGATTCGTCACCAACCTCGGCGGTTTCGCGACGCTGGCTGCTGCCGTGCCGGCGAATGTCGTTGGCGTGACACTCGTGCAGTGCCACCTCGTCGCCGGTATCGCCCACCTCCGCGGCTACGACCTGGAGGATCCGCGGGTCCGCAACGCGATCCTGGCCTGCATGTTGGGCGAGGACACCGTTCGTGCGCTGATCAAGAGCCATCGACTCCCGTCGTCACCGATGGCGCTAGCCACCTCTCCGGTGCATGATCCCCAGCTGGACGCGACCCTGTCGCACGAGGTCACCGCCGAGCTCGTCGGGCGTACGGCCGGGCGGCGCGCCATCACCCTAGTCGGCCGACGCGTACCCCTTCTGGGCGGTGCCGTCGGCGGATCGAGCGATGCGTACGCCACGTGGCAGATCGGTTCGTACGCTGCCGAAGAGCTCCGCGAACGCCGGCTGCCCTAACCGAGAGACCTAAGCCAGCGCGCGTACGACTGCACTCGGGCTCTCGCGGCCGAGGACGCCGGCCATCCAGACGCTGGTCTCGACCAGCGCCGCCAGGTCGACCCCGTGCTCGATGCCGAGACCGGTCAGCATCCAGACCAGGTCCTCGGTTGCCAGGTTGCCGGTCGCGCTCTCGGCGTACGGGCATCCGCCGAGGCCACCCGCGGAGGCGTCGAACGTGGTGATGCCGT
>JAWWPE010000123.1:0-3906 GCA_033850895.1 Nocardioidaceae bacterium
GAGCGCTTGCGCGACATGTCGCCTTCGTACATCGCGCCGATCTGCGGGATCGTCACGTGCGACTCGTCAACCACGAGGACGAAGTCGTCGGGGAAGTAGTCGAGCAGGCAGTGACCCGGCGTGCCCGGACCACGCCCGTCCATGTGGCGTGAGTAGTTCTCGATGCCGGCGCACGTGCCGACCTGCTGCATCATCTCGAGGTCGTACGTCGTGCGCATGCGCAGCCGCTGCGCCTCGAGCAGCTTGCCCTCGCCCTCGAGCTCGGCGAGTCGCTCCTCGAGCTCGATCTCGATCGTGCGCATCGCGCGGTTCATCGTTTCCTGGCCGGCGGCGTAATGGGTCGCAGCGCCGACGTAGAGCTCCTGGTCATCGCTCAGCACCTCACCGGTCAGCGGGTGCAGCGTCATGAGCCGCTCGATCTCGTCGCCGAAGAACTCCACGCGCACGGCGTGCTCCTGGTAGACGGGGAAGATCTCGACCGTGTCGCCCTTGACCCGGAACGTGCCACGGGTCGACGCGACGTCATTGCGTACGTATTGGGCCTGCACGAGGGTGCGGAGCAGCTCTTCCCGCGGATATTCCTGGCCGACCCTGAAGCCGATCATCCGGTTGAGGTATTCCTGCGCCGAACCGAGACCGTAGATGCACGAGACCGAGGCCACCACGATCACGTCACGGCGGGTCAGCAGTGACCAGGTCGCCGAGTGTCGGAGCCGCTCTACCTCCTCGTTGACCGACGAGTCCTTCTCGATGTAGGTGTCGCTCTGCGCGATATAGGCCTCGGGTTGGTAGTAGTCGTAGTAGGAGACGAAGTATTCGACCGCGTTGTTGGGAAGGAGGTCTCGAAGCTCGGTCGCGAACTGCGATGCCAGCGTCTTGTTGGGCATGATCACCAGGGTCGGACGCTGCAGCCGCTCGGTGAGCCAGGCCACCGTCGCGGTCTTGCCGGTGCCCGTCGCACCCATCAGGACGACATCCTGCTCGCCGGCATTGACGCGACGCTCGAGATCGGCGATCGCGGCAGGCTGATCACCGCCGGGGGTGAAGTCGGAAACCACCTGGAAAGGCGCCACCTGGCGGCGAAGCTCGGACACGGAACGCATACTGACAAGCCTACGGGCCAGTACTGACAAACACCCTCTACGCTGACACCCATGCCCGTCTCTGCACGTCGCGCCGAGCGCAAGAAGGAGATCCTCGACGCCACCCGGGCCCTGTTCGACGAGCGGGGCGTACGCGATGCGCAGATCGATGACATCGCGCGTGCCGTCGGCATCAATCGCGCCATCATCTACCGGCACTTCTCCGGGAAGGAGGAGCTGTTCGCGATGACGCTGGTGGGCTATCTCGAGGAGCTGGCCCTCGCCCTCGAGGCCTCCGACGACCCCACGTCACCCCCGGCCGATCGACTGCGGTCGATCACCGCGGCATTCCTCGACTTCGGATCAAGGCTGCCGGCGTTCGTCGACTGCGCCCAGGCATTGCTGCGGCGACGTGGCGACGAGCTGATGGAGGAGGTCAGCGAGTCGGTCATGTTCAAGCTCGGACGAGGGATGTCGACCTCCCTCGCCCACGTCGTCCAGGTGCTCGAAGCCGGGGTGGCGAGCGGCGAGTTCCACGTACGCGATCCGTACCTGCTGGCCAATATTTTCTACACCCAGGCCCTCGGCGTGCTCAATCTCGCAACGCTGCAGCTGTCCGTACGCGAGCAGAACCCAGGCCTTCCTGCGGTCGACACCGTGCCGTTCGACGAGGTGAAGGCCTACCTGCAGAACGCCGCCGTGGCGATGGCACGCGGCACCGCTTCCTAGCGGTTCACGCGAACGCGTCGACGCCGGTCAGCTCGGCCGACAGGTCCCACAGGCGCGCGGCTTCAACCGGATCGACTGCCCAGTCGCTGACACCGGAGTACTCCACACCTTCGACGTACGGCACCGCGACCTCGCACTCTTCGAGGTAGAGACCGCCGAGGCCCTCGAGCTGCTTGGAGGTCGCAGCCCAGACCTGGGTTGCGGCCCCGCGCTCGGGCGACTTGAACCTCGGGTCGACCAGGTTGCCGTCCTGGTCGAGGTAGCCGGCTTCGACCTGCTCATCTCGCGTCATGTGCCGCACCAACGGGGTCAGGATCGCTCCGGGATGCACGGCGAACGCTCGTACCCCCGCGTGCCGCCCCAGCGCATCCAGCTGGACTGCGAACAGCGCGTTGGCCGTCTTCGACTGGCCGTATGCCAGCCACTTGTCGTAACCGTCCTCGAACTGTGGGTCATCCCACCGGATCCCGGAGAAATGGTGGCCACGTGAGCTCAGCGAGATCACGCGTGCGCCACCCGTCCGGATCAACGGCCACAGTCGATTGACCAGCGCGAAATGGCCGAGATGGTTGATCCCGAAGTGCGATTCCCATCCCTGACCCACGCGGGCCTCCGGCGCCGCCATGATTCCGGCGCTGTTGATGACCATGTCGATCGGACGATCCTCGGCAAGTCCATCGGCGAACCGGCGCACGCTCTCGAGGTCGCCCAGGTCGAGCTCGGCCACCTCGACCCGAGCGATGCCGGCGACCTGCTCACGCGCAGCGTCGGGCCGTCGAGCAGGTACGACGACCTCGGCACCAGCCGCCGCAAGCGCGCGAGTGGTGACCAACCCGATGCCCGAGTAGCCGCCGGTCACCACCGCACGTTTGCCATTGAGATCGACGCCGATGAGCACGTCGTCGACGGTGCTGTCCGTGTTGAAGTCCGAACCGATGGGCTGTTGGAGTGCAGTCATGCCGTCGACGCTATTTGCTGGAGCGCGCTCCAGCGCAAGTGTCGATGGCCGCGGGTCAGGCCTCGAGGATGGCGACGACGCCCTGTCCGCCGGCGGCACAGATCGAGATCAGGCCACGGCCGGAACCCTTCTCATGCAGCAGCTTGGCCAGGTTGGCGATGATCCGCCCGCCGGTTGCGGCGAACGGGTGCGCCGTTGCGAGCGAAGAGCCCTTGACGTTGAGCTTCTTGCGGTCGATCGATCCGAGCGGCACGTCCAGTCCGAGCCGCTCCTTGCAGAACGTCGGGTCCTCCCAGGCGGCGAGCGTCGTCAGCACCTGGCCCGCGAACGCCTCGTGGATCTCGTAGAAGTCGAAGTCCTGGAGCGTGAGGCCCTGGCGAGCGAGCATCCGCGGCACGGCATACGCCGGTGCCATCAGCAGGCCCTCGGCGCCGGAGACGTAGTCGACAGCGGCGGTCTCGTAATCCACGAAGTACGCCTCCGGGGTCCAGCCGTGCTTCTTCGCCTCGTCCTCGGACGCCAGCAACACCACCGAGGCACCGTCGGAGAGCGGCGTCGAGTTGGCCGCGGTCATCGTTGCCTCGTCGCCGAGGTTCCTGCCGAACACCGGCTTGAGCTTGGCCAGCTTCTCCATGCTCGAATCGGGTCGGAGGTTGTTGTCCTTGGTCACGCCCAGGAACGGGGTGATCAGGTCGTCCTGCCAGCCCTCGTCGTAGGACTTCGCCAGGTTCTGATGGGAGGCGACGGCGAGCTCGTCCTGGGCCTCGCGGGTGATGCCCCACTCCTTCGTGGTGATGGCCTGGCTGTCGCCCATCGACAGACCGGTACGCGGCTCGGCGTTGCGCGGCTGGTCAGGTGCCAGGTCGCCCGGGCGCACCTTCAGCAGTGCCGCAATACGGCCCTTGGCGTCCTTGGCGCGATTGGCCTCGAGCAGGATCTTGCGGAGCTTGTCGCCGACAGCGAGCGGCGCGTCGGAGGTGGTGTCGGCGCCGCCGGCTATGCCCGACTCGATCTTGCCGAGCGCGATCTTGTTGGCGACGAGCACCGCGGCCTGGATGCCGGTGTCGCAGGCCTGCTGGACGTCGTACGCGGGGGTGTCGGGTGAGAGCTTCGATCCGAGCACGGTCTCCCGCGCGA
>JAWWPE010000145.1:0-3359 GCA_033850895.1 Nocardioidaceae bacterium
GGCCAACCAGCCCTATGACATGCACACCGTGATCGAGGCGATCGTCGACGACGGGGACTTCCTCGAGGTCATGCCGTTGTTCGCTCCCAACCTGCTGATCGGCTATGGCCGCGTCGAGGGCCGCAGCATCGGCGTCGTCGCCAACCAGCCGATGCAGCTCGCCGGCTGCCTCGACATCGCCGCATCCGAGAAGGCCGCCCGATTCGTCCGCACCTGCGACGCGTTCAACATCCCGGTCCTGACTCTCGTCGACGTGCCCGGCTTCCTGCCCGGCACCGACCAGGAATGGGAGGGCATCATCCGCCGCGGCGCCAAGCTGATCTACGCGTACGCCGAGGCCACCGTCCCGCTCGTCACGGTCATCACCCGCAAGGCGTACGGCGGTGCGTACGACGTCATGGGTTCAAAGCACCTCGGGGCCGACATCAACATCGCCTGGCCCTCCGCACAGATCGCCGTCGTCGGCGCTTCAGGAGCGGTCGGGATCCTGTACCGCAAGGAGATCGCCGCCGCGGACGATCCGGAGGCGCGTCGTGCCGAGCTGATGACGGAGTACGAAGACACGCTGTGCAACCCCTATCTCGCGGCCGAGCGCGGTTACGTCGATTCGGTGATCGAGCCGTCGCAGACCCGCGCCGAGGTGGTCAAGGCGCTGCGACTGCTCAAGACCAAGCGCGAGACGCTGCCGCCCAAGAAGCACGGGAACATCCCGCTGTGAGCGAGGAAGCCGAGTCGGTCGAGCCGGTCGAGGGACCGAAGCCGGTCCTCCGCGTCGTCAAGGGCGACCTGACGGCCGAGGAGCTCGCTGCCCTGGTCGCGGTCGTCGCCGCCCGCAACGCCGCCGCTGCCAACGCTGCGGCCCGTACCAAGCCCAAGATCCGGAGCAAGTGGGGTCACCCCGCCGAGCTCGCCCGCAAGCCGCACCGCGTCGGCCCGGACCAGTGGCGCCGTTCGGCCTTCGGCCAAGGCTGACAATGCCGCTGCGCCCGCTGTCCGACGCGTCGGCCGCCGACTGGTTCGTCGACAGCGAGGCGGATGGCTGGACCAAGATCTGTCTGGGCCCGCCGGGCTATGCGGCGTATGCGCGGGTCTATTTCAACGTCGACGACACGGACGCGCAATTGTCCGACGACTACAACGACACTCTGGGGCCCGTGCTGCGCTCGATTCTCAGGACCCATACTTCGACGCCGGACGACTGCTACTTCGCGCTGTGGGACGGCTGGGGTGGATTCGAGGGTGGGCCTCAAGACACCGGCGCGCGCTGGGTGGCGATGGTGGGCTCATCACCCGCCGAGATCGCCGAAGCGCGCCGCCTGACTGCCGAGGCGAAGCTCGTCGACTACGCCCCGGCATTCGACCCGGCCTTCCTGAGGGGTCCGAAGGTGACCGTCCCGGATCGTGCGTTCTACCTGTTCGGAGGTCCACTTGCCGCGGAAGTGGACTGGGGAGCCGCTGACTATTCCGCCGACCTGCAACGCCACTACGACGACGAACCCGCGCTCATGTGGCCGGCCGATCACGCGTGGTTCGTCGCCGGCGACGTGGACCCCGACTGGATCGGTGTCGGAGGCACGCAGGCCCTGATCGATGAGTTGGTGGCCGATGCGAGACTCGACGTCGCACCGACGACCTACGACGCGACCGACTGGGAGGACCGATGACGCTGCGCCCCCTCTCAGATGTCTCGGCGGCCGACTGGTTCGTCGATCGCGATCTTCCTGATCTCGGGCCTGCTGGGTTCGAGGCATACGCCCGGGTGCTGCATCCCTGGATCGAGGGCGCGAACGGGGAGCGCACCGAGCGGATGGACGGGTATCTCCCCGACGACCAGCTCGCGGCGCTGTGTCGTGTACTCGCTCGACACACCTCGACTCCCGAGCTCTGCTTCTTCGCGCTGTGGGACGGCTACGGCGAGATCTATGGCGGCGAGTCGACAGCCTTTCTGACTGCGTTCGCCGGACCCGTACCGTGGCCGGCGCGCCCGTTCCGGCAGCCGCGCCCGAAGGATCCGCCACCGGCAGCGTTCGCAGCCAAGGTGCTCGACGGCCCGCGACTCACCGTCTCGACCCGCGACTTCTTCCTGTTCGACGGGCCGATCAGCCAAGCGGGCGCGTGGGGTGCGGTCGACTACGGCCACGGCATCCCTCGTCGGCTCAACAGCCCCAACCTGATCTGGCCCGCCGATCACGCCTGGTTCGTCTCGACCGACATCGAAGGTTCATGGAGCGGCATAGGCGGTTCCGCGGCGTTGGTCGACGAGCTCCTGCGCGATCCGCAGCTCGAGGTCGTACGCACGCGCTATGACGACCCGGCGGCGCGACGATGAGAGTTGTGCTTGCCTCCGCCTCGCCGGCACGTCTCACCGAGCTGCGGGCTGCCGGAATCCACCCGGACGTGATCGTGTCGGGCGTCGACGAGGACCAGATCACCTCGCCTGACGCCGGAAACCTCGCTGCCGCTCTGGCGCAGATGAAATGTCGGGCCGTCGCCGAGCAGGTCGAACCAGACGCGCTGGTGATCGGCTGCGACTCGGTGTTGGCGTTCGAAGGCGAGATCTTCGGCAAGCCTGCCGGACCAGTCGAGGCGGCCGGGCGCTGGCGACGGATACGCGGTCAGAGCGGCGTGCTGCACACCGGCCACTGCGTACGTCGAGGTGATCAGGAGTTCATCGAAACTGCTTCAACGATCGTCCATTTCGCCAACATCACGGACGCGGAGATCGATGCGTACATCGCCACCGGCGAGCCCCTCCAGGTGGCCGGTGGCTTCACGGTCGACGGACTCGGCGGCGCCTTCGTCACCGCCATCGAGGGCGATCACCACAACGTCGTCGGCATCTCGCTCCCGCTGCTGCGCGACCTCGTCGGCGACCTCGGCATCGGCTGGACCGACCTCTGGACCGGCACCGAGAGTTGAGGTAGTTGGCCATTTGGCCAACAAAAGTGGGACAATGGTCGAACGATGGCAACCTCACCGCGGCGGCGCCGCTACCACCCGTCCAGTCCCTTCCAGGCCAAGCCGGAGGTACCCGAAGAGGTCTACGAAGTCGGTGCCCGTGTCTCGCACGACACGTACGGGCTCGGCCGCATCGTCAGCCTCCAGGGCACCACGTCGGTGCAGGTCGACTTCGGTGATGGCGCGAAGCACATCCCGCTTCCCTGCGCCAAGATGACCAATCTGTAGGTCGTCCACAGCCGCTGATTTTGCTGAAATGGCTGTCAGTGGTGGCCTCTAGATTTGAGGTATGGAAGCAGTAGTCGATCCCGGCGAGGTGATCCTCCGACGCGTTGCGCGTCGTGAGGCGAAGATCGCCCGTCTGCAGGCTGAGACTGCTGCTGATCTGCTGGCGTTCGAGG
>JAWWPE010000182.1:0-3796 GCA_033850895.1 Nocardioidaceae bacterium
AGCCGAACGAGCTGGCGGTGCCGATGCGGGCGAGGGTGGCGTCCTGGCTGAGTACGCGATAGCGGCGTACGGCCTGCTTCTCCGCGCCGATGCCGCGCAGCGGACGCAGACCGCGTACGAGATCGGAGGCGAGGGCGGCGACCTTGCCGATCTTGTCCTGCTCCGCCCGGGCGCGACGCGAGACGATCGGACTCAGCAGCTGGATGGCCCCGAGCCCTGCGGGCAGGCCGACGAAGGCCAGCAGGCCGATGCGCAGATCCATCGAGATCAGCAGCACCGCGGTGATCGCAATTGCCGCGATGCCGGTCGTCATCCAGCCGAACGCCCAGATGCTGTGCGCGCAGCGGTCGGCGTCGGAGGTCGCCACCGACAGCAGCTCGCCTGGCAGGTGGTCGGTGTCGGCACCCCGCTCGTCGAGGACGTGCTCGGCGATCTCGCAACGCAGCAGGTGCATCTCCTGCTGCATCGCGTTGAACTCCAGGCGCGCGCCGAAGCGCCAGGTGAACGACAGCACCACGAAGTCGAGGCCGAGGACGCCAAGCCACACGAACAACTTGGTGGAGTCGCCGGTGGCGATCGCCTGGTCGACGACGACTCCGATCAGCACCGGAACGCCGAGCTCGGCACCTTGGTGGAACGACCGAAGAGTGGCTCCGCCGAGGATCGCCCGGACGTGGCGCCGGAACCCTCGAAGGATGATGCTCCGCGCGCTGACTGGCCCCCGATCAACACTCACCGATGCAGGCTATCGGTGGCGTATGTCAGTTCCGTACGAGGTCGAGTGAGAACGCCCAGAGCAGTACGTCCGGCAATGGCGACCAGTCGAGCTCGGGCCGCCGGACGAATCCCAGGGACTCATACAGGGCATGCGCGGGAGTCATGACATCCAGGGAGCAGAGCAGGACCTCGGTCAGTCCAGCCGCCCGTGCGCGATCGAGGCAGTCGACGATGAGCGCCCGCCCCACACCCCGACGCCGGCCCTCGGGAGCGACCGAGAGCGTGCGGAACTCGCCTTGGTGGTCCGCCGTCGCAAGCTGTCGGGACGATGAGCCCGGCGGGCACCAGGTGACCGTGCCGAGCAGCTGGTCATCCTCTGCGGCAACCAGCAGGACGCTGTCGCGACCTCGCGGAGCGGTGTCGGCGAGCCAGCCGGCGTAGTCGTGGTCGTACCCACCGCCGGGCCTGACGAGATAGCCGTCGGCCTCGTAGCCGGCGACGGTCAGGTCTCCCACGGTGACGTACTCGTCCTCCCGTGCGATGCGTACCTCGATGTCAGATCCCTGTTGTGGCGCGGGGGTACATCGCGTTGACGTCGGTGATGACATTGATCAGGTAGGGCACGCCCGACGCGAACGCGCGGTCGATCGCCGGACCGATCTGGGCCGGATCGGTGACCATCTCGCCGCCACCTCCCAGCGCCGTCACTACCTGGTCGTATCGGGTCTGCGGCGCGAGATCGGCCGCGACGTCGTAGCCGTACAAGAACTGCATGGGGCCCTTCTCCAGACCCCACGCGGAGTTGTTGCCCACGATCATCACGACCGGCAGGTTGTGCCGGACCAGGGTGTCGACATCGATCAGTGACATACCTGCGGCGCCATCGCCGTACAGCAGCACGACCTGGCTGGACGGCCGGGCGATGCGGGCTGCCATGGCGGCACCCATCCCGGCGCCGAGGCAGCCGTACGGGCCGGGGTCGAGCCACCCTCCGGGGCGCTTCGGCTCGACGAACTTGCCGGCGAACGACACGAAGTCGCCGCCGTCTCCGATCACCACGGCGTCGTCCGCCAGGCGGGGGAGCAGCTCTCCGTAGATGCGGGCCGGGTGGATGGGATCGGCCGATGCGGTGAGCAGCTCATTGTCGCGGGCCGTGGCGGCGGCGACCTCGGTCTGCAGCGTGCTGACCCAGGACGACCAGTCGGGGCGCCGACCGTGTTCCGCCGGTGCGGTGAGTGCGGCGAACAGCCCGTTGAAGAACAGTGTCAGGTCTCCGCTGGCGGACGCGGCCAGCTCTGCGTGGGTCGACACCTGTCCGGGGGAGTCGGCCACGTGCACGGTCTGAGCCGGCGTGGCACCCTCCTTGCCGCCGAAGACGCCGAAGCCGAGGCGGAAGTCCAGCGGCGTGCCGACCACGATGACCAGATCGGCCTGGTTGAACGATGTCGAGCGGGCCTTGGTGACCAGCTGCGGATGGCCACCGGGGATGATGCCGCGGCCCATGCCATTGGCGATGACCGGCATGCCGGTCTCCTCGACGAACTGCAGCGCGGCTTCCTCGGCATGGTCGGCCCACACATCGGTGCCGAGGACGAGCACCGGACGCGCGGAGCCGCGAATCAGCTCGGCGATGCGGGCCAGCGCGTCAGGGTCGGGCTCGATCGGCGTCGTGTTGGGGCCGTCGGACTGGGTCGTCACGGTCGTGCTGGCGAAGAACTGGTCCAGTGGCACGTCGACGAACGTCGGACCACGGTGTGAGGAGCCCGCCAGTCTGAAGGCCTCGTCGATCGTCGGCGCGATGTCGTCGACGGTATGAGCGGTGGTCGCCGACTTCGAGATGGTCTGGAAGATCGGTGGGTGGTCGAGTTCCTGCAAGGTTCCCGATCCCCAGCGGTCTGCGGGGGCCCGACCGCCGACCACGACGAGTGGTGAGCCGGAGAAGCTCGCCTGCGCGACGGCGCTGACCCCGTTGGTCACGCCGGGTCCGGCAGTCAGGACCGCGAGGCCCGGGGTGCGGTTCAGCTTGCCGATGGCCTCGGCGGCGAACACCGCCGTCGGCTCGTGTCGCACGTCGATGATCGGCATGGGCGGATCCAGGTGGACGGCGGCGTCATACATCGGGAACACGTGGGCGCCCGACAGCGTGAACATCGTCTCGACACCGTGCGCGCGGGCCACGTCGACGGCGTGGGTGCCGCCGTGGCCTTCCTTCGGCTGTGCTTCAGTCATGTGGCGCACGTTACTGGACGGTAGACGGCTGGATGCGACGGACGCCTCAGGCGAGTGGTTTGGCCCGGGTGGTCGGGCGGTAGAGCCACGGACTCTCGGCCCGGATCTGGTCGAGCACGGCGAGCAGCAGGTCGGCACGGTGCGCCGGCTGCTCGGCGAACAGCTCGGCATCGGCACGCAGATCGGCGCGGCCCTGGACCCCGAGGGCCAGCTGCAGGTGCAGCGCGCGCAGGAACGACGACGTGTTGCGTACGGACGGCGAGGGCCACTCGGCCTCGATGTGCCCGCGAGTCCGCGGCGGCATGATGCCGGCGCCGAGGCGGGCCAGCCACGGCTCGACGATGCTCGGGTCGAGGGCGTTGCGATGCAGCAGGGTCATGACCGCGAAGGCCAGACGGTCGTCCTCGCCGTGTCGCCAGATGTATGCGGTCGGGGCGAGCACCCGATCGGCGATGACGTCGAGCAGCACGGTCAATTCGAGGCGCCCGAAGTGCCGCGAGCGTGCGAGCGCGGCCAGGAGGTCGGCGCCATGCGCGATCGAGTTGGCCCAGCCCTGCTCGGGCACCCAGCCGCGATGATCGAGCTCGCGGACGTACCAGGCGGTCGCCCGATCTCCCCAGTCGAGCACGGACTCCGCGGTCATCAGGTGCTCGTTGTTGTCGCGGCCGATGATCTCGGCGAGCATCAAGGCGCTGTAGGAGCGGCGGAGCACCGACACGTCTCCGTCCTGGCCGAGCCCGTAGCGCAGCCCCGGGACGATGCCGTCGCCCAGCCCGGCGAGCAGGTCGTCATACACACCCTTGTCGATCCAGGTGGTGAGCAATGGGTAGGCGAGGTCCTCGCGCCACCG
>JAWWPE010000197.1:0-5613 GCA_033850895.1 Nocardioidaceae bacterium
CTGCCGATCGTCGAGGCATTCAACCGTGGCGCGATCGCGGGCGCGACGGCATCGTCCGTGGCGTCGTCGTTCTATGGCAATCCGGCCGATCTCGGCGACGAGTTCGTGGCCGATCTGTTGATCGTCGGCGGCGGCCCGGCCGGCCTGGCCGCCGCGGTCTACGGAGCGTCCGAAGGCCTCACCACCGTGGTCCTCGAGGCCGACGCGATCGGCGGGCAGGCCGGCACCAGCTCGATGATCCGCAACTACCTCGGCTTCCCCCGTGGTGTCTCCGGTATGCGTCTTGCCCTCCGTGCTCGCACCCAGGCGAGCCGCTTCGGCGCGCAGTTGTTCACTGGCCGGGCCGTCACCGCGATGCGGGTGGGCGACATTCACGAGGTCGATTTCGACGGCGGCACGCTTCGGGCCCGGTCCGTAGTGGTCGCGTGCGGCGTGACCTACCGCCGGCTCGGCGTACCGGCGATCGAGGAGCGCGAGGGTCGGGGTGTCTACTACGGTGCGGCCACCAGCGTCGCGCGAGAGATGCAGGGGCGGGACGTCTTCATCGTCGGCGGCGGCAACTCCGCAGGTCAGGCGGCCATTCACCTCGCTCGGTTCGCGCGGAGCGTGACGATCGTCGTACGCCGTCGATCGCTGATCGAGACGATGTCGGCCTATCTGATCAACGAGATCTCCACCCACGCGCGCATTTCCGTACGCACGTGCGCCCAGATCGTCGACGGCGGCGGCGAGAGCCGGCTGGAGTGGATCGACCTCGAAGATGACGAGGACGGCACGGTCGAACGCGTCGAGGCGGCCGGACTGTTCCTGTTGCTGGGCGCGGACCCGGGATGCGGCTGGCTGCCGGACGATGTCGCCCGGGACGCTCGGGGATTCGTGCTGACCGGGCGCGACATCCCGAAGGACCGTTGGCGCGACGGGCTGCCGCCGGCACCGCTGGAGACCACCGCTTCGGGGGTTTTCGCGGCAGGTGATGTGCGATCCGGGTCGATGAAGCGAGTCGCCTCCGCCAGCGGCGAGGGCGCCGCATCGGTGGCCCAGGTGCACGCTCACCTGACACCAGTCGCGATCTAGCCGGACGTCTCCGCACGGTCGCGATTGGACCACCAGCTCGCCAGCCGGGAGAGCGGCGCGATCGCGATCCAGCTGTACATCGCGCTCACCGGGGAGACGAAGGCGATGCCGATCGAGACGAGGAAGACCAACGGCGAGACGAGCCCGTCGTAGACCATCAACCGGTAGACGCCGCGGTCGACCGACGCGTCGAGCAGGCCGGCCCTGCGGGCGTACCAGAGGATCAGCACCTGCGAGCCGGCGATCGCGGCGCTGGTGCCCGCATAGAGCACGACGGCGGAGGTCTGTGAACCGAACTTGCTGAGCACCGAGGTCGGGAAAGGCAGGAACGCAATCAGGAACAACAGCAACAGGTTGAGCCGCGTCAACACGTCATCGAAGCCGACGATGACGCGGAACTTGCGGTGGTGGCTGATCCAGTTGAGCGAGATGACCAGGAAGCTCAGGGCGTACGCGAACATCTGCGGCAACAGCTCGCGCAGCTCGTGGTTGAGCTGGTCCGCCTTGATGTCGGGGAGCCGGATGTCGAGCACCAGAAGCGTCATCGCGATGGCGAACACCGCGTCGCTGAAGAACTCGATGCGGTCGGTGGAGTCGCCGCGGCCGAACAGGGATGCGTAGCGCGCCTTGGTGGTCACGGGCCAACTCTGGCAGACGCCGAGTTGTCGGCCTCGCTGGCTAGGCTGCGAAGTCCATCAGCCAGGAGATCCCCTATGCCTGTCGTCGTCGAGGACGTACGCCGCGTCGCCTTGACGCTGCCGCGGGCCTACGAAGTGCTGGTGCGCGACCGGATCAAGTTCCGGGTCAAGAGCCTGGTGTTCGTGGCGTTCTCCCGCGACGAGTCATTGATGGGCTTCGGCTTCCCCAAGGAGGAGCGCGAGCTGCTTGTCGAGTCGCGGCCCGACACGTTCCAGCTGCCCAGCCCGAGCAACATGCGCTACCAGTGGGTCGTCGCCAAGATGGCCGCGCTCGACCTCGAGGAGATGCCGGAGCTGATCATCGACGCGTGGCAGATGGTCGTGCCCAAGGGAGTGGCGAAGGATTTCCTCGAGAGGCAGGCTTGGGGCCAACCCTGAGGGTGCTCTCGATCAGTTGCTGCGGCGCCGGCGGGTGACCAGCGCAAACGCGGCGTAGAGCGCGACCACGATGGCAGCCCAGGGCAGCAGCACGCCGACGACCTTCACGATGTGGTTGACCGTCGAGACCAGGGCATTCCAGCCGTCGACGAGGCCGCCGTGGAACCCGCCGGGCGACACCTTGTCGGCCCGCGGCTTCTGCGAGAGATCGATCGACAGGGTCGACAGCTGCACCTGTCCCTGCAGATTTGTCAGCTGTGACTCGAGGCTGTCGAGCTCTGACTGCCGGGCGGTCAGCGCGGACTCCGCCTTGATCAGCTCGGCGCTGGTGTCGGCGTTGCCCATGATCTTCTCGAGCCGGCTGATCGACAGCTGCAGTGCCTTGATCCGGGCACTGAGGTCGGTGGTCTTGGACGTGACGTCATCGTTCTGCAACGACACGTCTTCGACGGTCCCGTAGACCTTGAGGTGGGCGATCATCTCGGTGACCTTGCTGCTCGGCACCCGCACCTTCACGAACGCCGAGCCCCCACCGGAGTCGTTGTTCTGCGTCCGCTCGTCGACCCGTCCGCCGATCGACTCGACGTACGCGCTCAGCCGCTGGGCCACGTCCTTGGGCTCCTTGACCGTGAGGTTCACCGAGCCGGTGACGACGACCTGGCGGGCGGCGGGCTCCTTCGAGATCGGCGGGATCGGCTTGTAGCCCTCGGGCTTGTCGGCGGATTTGGTGTCAAGCCGGGTCGAGCCGCCGGCCGTGTCCGAGGCCGACCCGGAAGACGCCGAATCGTTGGTGGAGGTGCCGGAGCCGGTCTGGGCCACGCCGTACGAGCCGATGCCGACGACCAGCACGCTTGCCGCGGCGAGACCGATCGTGCGTCGCACCCGGGTGCCACGGCGGGCCACATCGGTGTCGACGGCGTGCATGACGGTGGAACGCATCGACTCGATGCGGTCGTCGGTGAGTGTGGTCATGATGTCTCCCTCATGGAGCGGAGGTCGGCGCGGAGCCGGCTTCGGAGTCTGGACAGGCGATTGCGTACGACCGCGTGGGTCACGCCGAGCTCGCGGGCGGCGAGCTCATAGGTGTGGTCGCCGGCGACGCACAGCTCGTACAGTCGGCGATCGGTCGGCGACAGTGCTGACACGGCCTTGTCGATCTCGCTGCGGACCTGGGCGGCCTCGAGCTCGTCGTCGACCGAACCAGCGTCGTCGGCCATGTCGGGGTCGAGCTCGGCCTGGCGTTGACGGGCCCTGATCGCGCGACGACGGGCGTTGAGGGCGGTGAACCGGGCGGTCACCAACAGCCACGGCAACGCCGACTCGTCGACCAGGTTGATCGTGCGGATCTTGTTCCACGTCGTGATGAACACGTCCTGGGTGATGTCCTCGGCCTCGTCGGCGTCGTGCACCACCGCGTACGCCTGCCAGAACACCGGGCGCACGTGCCGGTCGTAGAGCTGACCGAATGCGGCGCGATCGCCCTCGGCGGCGCGGATCAGCAGATCCCCGTCACCGGGTGCTTCGGCTGTCGTCGTCGGTGGGTTCACCGTCGGCTCCCATCTCGGCAGTGCGGACGTCTCACTCAGGAGATGTCCGGATGCGCTTCACCGTCTCACGGTCGAGTGGTACGTATCCCGATTACAGTGGAGGTTCGGCCAGGAGGTGACGATGCGGCGGTTGTTGGTGCTGCTCGCAGGCCTCGTGGCGCTGCTCGGTGTGCTGGTCGCGGTCTCCTCGCTGTCGTCGCAGTCCAGCGCGACGGCAGCACCACCGTCGAGCCTGCAGACCGCGCAGATGCCGGCCGTGAGTGCGCCGCCGGTGAAGGCCCCCAGACCGAGGTTCACCCGCACGATGTACGCCGCCACGCAGATGGCCGGCGCCCCGGTCATGCTCGACGCCTGCCACGGACCGATCGCGGTCCGTCTCGGTGCGGGGAGGCCGGTCCTGGTCGTTCAGCACGACTACTGCGGCGGTCTCGCCTGGATGCCGAAGCTCAACTACGGCGACGCGGTCAAGCTCAAGGGTGACGGCATCGATCCCGGCACCTACGTCGTCACCGAGATCCGGTTCCAGATCCGCAAGGAGGCGACCGTCGGCGATCTCCCGAACGCCGACGCAGTGCTGCAGACCTGTGTCACCAAGCACAAGCTGATCCTGGTCGGTCTCGACTGGGTCGGAGCGTGAGCAGCCGCTGAGGTGAACCCGAGCGGGTGCAGGATTCCGTCATGGGCACTGCCCCCTTCGACTGGACACCACGCTTCAGGGGACATCCGCGCGCCACGACCGCCGCCCTCGCCGCGCTCGTCGTCCTGATCCTGTGGGGTGTGCTGACCGGCTCCCGGATACCGGCATCGGCGATCTCCGACGACCCCCAGCAGACCGACTCCGCGCTGTATGGCGCGACGATCGATCGCATGGATGACGGCCTCAGCTACTACCAGGCCGTCGCGGTGGAACAACCCGCGCGCGGCTACCCCACCTCTCCGCCGATGACGGTGCGCGAGCCGACGCTCGCGTGGTTCACGCACGTCCTCGGCGACCACGTGATGCAGTGGCTTCTCGGGCTGCTGGTCGCCGTGACGATCGCCGTGTCGGTGCCGCTGCTCGAACGTACGGAGCGGGGCCGGACCTCGTGGGCCGCCACGGCGTGTCTGGCGACGCTCTCGATCGGCATCTTCGCCCTCGCCAAGGGGGTCCACGTGCACGAGGTGTGGGTGTCGCCGTTGGTCTACCTCGGGCTCGTCGCACGAGGTGTCGGCTGGACCAGGCTGAGTGTCGCGGCCCTGCTCGCCGCAGCGCTGATCAGGGAGCTGGTGGCGCCCATCATGCTGATCATGCTGGTCCTGGCGCTGCTCACGCGGCGACGGGTGGAAGCGCTGCTGTGGGTCGGTGCCCTGGTGGTCTTCGCAGGGTTCTATGCGCTCCATCTGGTGCGCGTGCACGAGATGGGAGCGACTTCCGGCTCCGAGTCGCCGGGCTGGGTCGCACTCGGGGGCTGGCCGTTCGTCGTCGACGCCGTCCGCGCGAGCTCTGTGCTTGCCCTCTTGCCGTTCTGGGTGGCTGCAGTACTCGTTCCGGTGGCCTTGCTGGGATGGGTCTCCCGCACCGGGCCGCTGTTCGAGACCGTGTCGGCATTCCTCCTCGTGTATTCCCTGGTGTTCTGCGTCGTGGGCCGGCCGGACAATGCCTACTGGGGTGCCTTCCTGGGGATTCTGCTGGTGCCGGGTATCGCCTTCGGCGTGGGATTCCTGGTCTCCGTGGCGGGCGGGCAGGTCCGGCCGAGGCGACCCTCGCTCGCCAGGTGACCGTGCCTGCCCCAGGCCCTCACTTTCGCCGATTCCTCTGACGTGGCGCGCTGCCGGGCATACCTTCGAACCAGGGAGAAATGAGGGAGCCATCATGAATTCTTGTCATCGTCGACCCACGAATCAGCGGGGCGTGACGTCGATCGAGTATGCGCTGG
>JAWWPE010000331.1:0-6279 GCA_033850895.1 Nocardioidaceae bacterium
TCGCGCTTGGTTGGCTGCTCAGAGAGCTGAAGTGCCGCAGTCAACACGGTGCCGGCACAGCCGCTGCCGCCGACCCGCAACGTGACGCCCCCACCGCGTCGGCAGTCGAGTCGGCCGGCTTTGCCAGATCCGCGAAGCCGTTGGTCGGCGGGGGAGCGCCGACCGCTGAGTACGTCATCAAGGGCAACCGCGACTCGATGCTCTACCACTCGCCGGACAGCCGGTCGTACGGACAGACGGTCGCGGAGGTGTGGTTCAAGACCGAAGCCGATGCCATCGCCGCCGGCTTCAGCAAGCCGGGTACGGCGAGTGGTCCGGCCTCGAAGGCACCCGCCAGGAAGGCGCCCGCCAAGCAAACGGCAGCCAAGGCGGCGCCCGCCAAGAAGACGACCGTGAAGAAGGCGCCCACGAAGCAAACGGCAGCCAAGGCGGTGCCCGCGAAGCAGACTGCAGCGAAGAAGGCGCCTGCGAAGAGGACTGCGGCCAAGGCGGCGCCCGCGAAGAAGGCTGCAGCCAGGAAGGCGCCGGCAAAGAAAGCGGCCGCCAAAAAGGCGCCGGCGAAGAAGGCTGCGGTCGCCCCCGGTCGCTTCCCCGGCTCGGCTCCGCCGCTCTCGGGCGGGCGCGCACCGTCAGCGGCCTACACGATCAAGGGCAACGAGGACTCGATGATCTACCACTCGCCAGAGAGCCCGTCGTACGCCCAGACGATCGCCGAAACCTGGTTCAAGACCGAGGCCGACGCTGTCGCGGCGGGATTCCGCAAGCCTCGCAACATGTGACCCCGTAGCACCACGCGACATTCATCGGGGCGTTGCCGCATCGCTACCCGGACCGCCCCGCCTGATGGGGCATGCTGGCCGCATGCGAGTTATGCCTCAGCCCCTGCGTGCCGCCGCCGTGCTCTCCGCCGTGGCGCTCACGCTCACGGCGTGTTCCTCATCCGAGCCGTCATCGTCCGACGGACCGGACGCGACGAAGGGTTCGAGTGAAAAGCTCGTCGAGCTCTCACCGCTGACCGGCAAGCCGATGGCCGACGGCCGGCCAGACCATCCGGTCTTCATCGTCAAGGTCGAGAACACCGAGGGCGGCCAGCCCCAGTACGGCCTCAGCAAGGCCGACATGGTGATCGAAGAGCTGGTCGAAGGCGGGCTGACCAGATTGGCGGCGTTCTACTACTCCAATCTGCCGACCAAGGTCGGTCACGTACGTTCGATGCGGGCGAGTGACATCGGCATCGCCTCTCCGGTGGGAGGGCAGATCGTCGCGTCCGGCGGTGCGGCACGCACCTACACGCGGGTCAAGAAGGCAGGCATCACGATCTTCTCCGAGGACTACGGTGCCCCCGGGTTCAGCAGCGATCCGGCCAAGGTGCGTCCGTACAACCGCCTGGTCAACCTGCAGTCGATCGCCAAGAAGGCGAAGGACACGCGGATCTTCGGGCCCTATCTGAGCTGGACGCCGGCCAAGGGCGCCAAGGCGACGGCGACGCCGACCGACTCCGCGACACCACCGCCGACCCCCAAGAAGGTCACGACTGCCGATGTCGGGTTCTCCAACTCGACGCATACGCGCTGGTCTTTCAGCGGACACACCTGGCATCGCGTCAACGGCCACGCCGCAGCCGGTCAGGACTTCAAGGCTGACACCCTCGTGGTGATGTTCTGCAAGGTCGGCGACGCAGGCTACCTCGATCCGGCCGGCAACCCGGTGCCGGAGACCGATCTCAAGGGCACCGGCCGCGCGATGATCTTCGACGGCAAGAAGCTCACCGAGGCCACCTGGACCAAGAGCGGGCTCCGTTCGACGATCTCGTTCACCGGCAAGGATGGCTCACCGGTCACGATCGACCCCGGACACGTGTTCCTCGAGCTGGTGCCGAAGTCGGGCGGATCGGTCTCCGCCCACTGATCAGCTGATCGTGGGCAGCAGCCGCATACCGGCCAGGATCGCGCCGATCGACGCTTGGACCTCTTCGCTCGCGGCGTTGGGATCCTCGGCGTCAGCGACGTACTCGGACGCCGAACGGATCGCGCCGTAGAACACCGCTCCGAATGCTTCACTCAGCTCTTCGCCACTGCCGAGATCGGCCAGCAGGTCGTCGACGGTGCGCTGCACGATGCCGAGTGACGACGCCTTCTCCGCCTCGTGCCAACGCTCGTGACCCAGCGCCACGGGCCCTTCCTGGATGCAGATGCGGCGGAATCGCGGCTCGCGGCACACCTCGAGGAACTTCTCGAGACCGATCTGTGCGCGTTCCCATGGGTCTTTCGACGCGCTGATCGCCTTCTCGACCTCACGCGCGGTGCTGTCCTGCACCCGCTCGAACACCGCCTCGAACAGCGCCAGCTTGCTGGGGAAGTGGTGGTAGAGCGCGCCCTTGGTCACCCGCGCGGCAGCCACGACCTCGTCGAGGGACGTGCCCGCGTAGCCGTGATCGGTGAACAACGTGGTCGCGTTGTCGAGGAGCGCACGCTTGGTGCTCGAGGAGTAGTCCTGCCTTCGCGTGGTCTTGCGCGCGGCGCGAAGGACGCTCTTCGGATGCACTTTTGTGGGGTGAACCATCCCTTGAGTCTATGGCCCCGGCCCAGTTGTGCGACGAATCACATACCGGAGGTTTGCTTCCGTCGTCGGTATCCAACATACTGAGAGTACGTACCGAGGGTATGGAATCCTCGATTCGACGGAACAGAAAGGAGCACACCATGACCTGGGATGCTTACAACCGTCGCAAGGAAGTACTCCGCGAGATGCTCGACGTTGCCGACCGGCACCCCGACACCATCACGCTCACCGACCTGCTCGACACGGTCGACGGAGGCCGCGAAGCCTTCGCGAACGAGACCGAGCTCCTGTTCGACATCCAGATGACCTGGTTCCAGCGCCTCAGCGGCCAGCTGGACCGCCTCGTCACCGAGGGTGCCGATACTCCCGAGATCGTGGCCATCACGGCCTGGGTCAACGCCGCCGGCGAAATGCCTGGCGCGCGCGCCCTGCTCGATGCCAACTCCGACACCACGGCACTCCGCAAGGCCTACGCCAAGGAGCACGCGCTCCTCGCCGCGTCGGCCGGAGTTCCGGTGAACCACCCGGATCTGACTGCACATGGTCAGCGTCTGCAGGACTCCGCACGGGAGTCGGTGGCCCTCAGCCACCTCGCTGCCTGAACGATCCGGGACACGATCACCCCGTCTGGCGCCTCTCCCTCCCTCTGGCGCCGGGCGGGGTTATCTCTCTTTGGCGGGCGGTCGGCCGATCTCGCTGAGCCGGTCGCCGATCTCGACGTCGATCGCGTCGCGGAACTCGCTGCGGAAGATGCCGAGGGTCACCTGGCTGGCGATCGGCAACAGATTCTCGATCGTATGGAGGATGTGTGGCCACTCGTCTTCGGGGAGGCCCGCCTCGATGAATGGCTTGATGATCTCCGACGACACCTCACGTACGAACGTGTCGGCGATCTCGCGGAGCCGTGACTGCAGCAGGGGGAACAGGGCGATGACGGTCTCGGGCGCGAGCCCGATCGCCACGGCGGCGGCACCGGTACGTACGACGGTCGGCTCGAGGAGCCGGATCACCTCGCTGTCGCCATCGAGCCACTCCACCAGGCCGAACTCGCGCATCGAGTCGATCAGCTTGTCGTCGCGCGGCACCCCCGCCAGCGCGGCCAGGGCCGAGCGGGACATGACCTCGGTGTCGCCTTCGTCATTGGGCTGGTCCAGCAGCGTCATCAGGTCGAGGGCGTGACCGGCCGCCGCGTTGGGCGCCCCTACCAGCGCCTTCTCCACCGCGGCCAGCGTGTAACCACGGTCGAGCAGCTGGCGGATGAGCTGGAGTCGCTGAAGGTGCTCGCGTGAGTAGTAGCCGGTGCGCCCCTCGAGCCTCGGCGCTGCGATGAGCCCTCGGCCGGCGTACGCCCGCACGTTGCGAACCGTCATCTGGGCGCGGGACGCGAGCTCGTCGACGGTGAATTCTTCGTCTGCCGACACGTCTTTCACCGGTGTGACTTCAGGCATGTGGGCATCATAGGGGCATGGACACGATGCGAGGACGGCTGCTGGTGGCAACGCCGGTGATCGAGTCCGGGCCGTTCCTGCGCAGCGTCGTGTTCATGCTCGACCACGATGCCGACGGGGCGCTGGGCGTGATCGTCAATCGTCCATTGGATTCTGAGGTCGATGAGGTGCTGCCCGACTGGGCGGGCTTCGTCAACGCGCCGGTCTGCCTGTTCGACGGCGGCCCCGTGGCCATGGACTCCGCCCTGGCCCTCGGCGTCATCGCCGACACCGCTCCGCCGCTGGGTTGGCGGCAGATGGCCGGCCGGGTCGGCCTCGTCGACCTGGAAGGGCCGCTGCCGAGCACGGGCGATTTTGCCGGGCTCCGGGTGTTCGCCGGATACGCCGGTTGGGGTCCCGGGCAGCTCGAGGACGAGGTCGCCGAGGGGTCGTGGTTGGTCGTCGACGCCGAGGACGCGGACCTGCTCTCGCCGCAACCGGAGACGTTGTGGCGTGAGGTGCTGAGACGTCAGGACAATGACGTCCGGTTCTGGACGACATTTCCCGATGACCCCTCCGCCAACTGATCGCGTCTGTCACGACGACTCGTTAGACTCTTGACGTGGCATTCTTCGGGCGAGGTACGCAGACGGTGGTCGACGAGCGCACTGACATGCGCACGGAAGAGGGTGACCACGAGAAGTTCTCCCACTACGTACCCAAGGAAGAGCTGACCGAGGCGCTGATCATGGGCAATCCCGTGGTCGCGCTGTGCGGCAAGGTCTGGGTGCCGTCCCGAGATCCCGAGCGTTTCCCGATCTGTCCTGAATGTAAAGACATCTGGGAGAACCTCAACGACGACGGAGACCCGTCGGGTGATTCCTAGCCAGCACCTCCGGGTCTGGCAGCGCGAGGCGTTCGAGCTCTATCGACGCGCGCAACCCCGCGACTTCCTCACGGTCGCGACGCCAGGTGCCGGCAAGACCACCTTCGCCCTGACCATCGCCGCCGATCTGATGTCCCGCGGCATCGTCGAGCGCATCGTGATCGTCACCCCGACCGATCACCTCAAGACCCAGTGGGCCCTGGCGGCGTCCGGGATCGGTTTGATGATCGACCCCTCGCTGGCCGGTCAGGGAGTGCTCGGATCGGACTTCCAGGGCTTCGCGGTGACGTACGCAGGTCTCGCGGTCAACCCCAACGCCTATCGCTCCCGCATCGAGCACCGGCCGACGATGGTGATCCTCGACGAGGTGCACCATGCGGCTGATGCGCTGTCGTGGGGGGACGCCGTGCAGGAGGCCTGTGAGCCGGCAACCCGGCGACTTTCGCTGACCGGCACGCCGTTCCGGTCCGACGACAACCCGATCCCGTTCGTCACCTACGCGCCGGCGCCAGATGGCACGATGTCGAGCGTCGCCGACTACTCCTACGGATACGGGCACGCACTCAAGGACGGCGTGGTCCGCCCGGTGCTGTTCATGGCCTACTCCGGCCAGATGCACTGGCGCACACGCGCGGGTGACGAGGTGGCAGCCCGGCTCGGTGAGCCGCTCGACCGGGCCGCGACCGCGCAGGCGCTGCGCACCGCCCTCGATCCGCAGGGGTCGTGGATCGCGGCCGTGCTGCAGGCTGCGCACACCAGACTGCTGGAAGTACGCCGTGACGTTCCCGACGCCGGGGGACTGGTCATCGCCAGTGACCAGGACACCGCCCGCCAGTACGCCGCGGTGCTCGCCGCCATCACCGGAGACGACCCGACCGTGGTGTTGTCCGATGAGGCCGGCGCGAGTGCGCGTATCGCCGACTTCTCGGCCGGCATGACGCCGTGGATGGTCGCGGTGCGGATGGTCAGCGAAGGCGTCGACATCCCCCGACTCTCGGTGGGTGTCTACGCCACGACGACCGCTACGCCGCTCTACTTCGCCCAGGCCGTCGGTCGATTCGTCCGCACCCGCCGCAAGGGCGAGACCGCGTCGATCTTCGTGCCCAGCGTGCCGGTGCTGCTGTCGTTGGCCGCCGACCTGGAGGCGCAGCGCGATCACGTCATCGGTCGGCCGATCGCCGACGAGGCCGATCTGTTTGCCGCGGAGGCCGAGCTGTTGGCGCGTGCGCAGCGCGAGGAGAGCGCGTCCGACCAGCTGGGAGATTTCGCGGCCCTCGCCAGCGACGCGTCATTCGACCGGGTCGTCTATGACGGCGGCGAGTTCGGCTATGACGCCCTGACCGACGAGGACGGCGAGCTGGACTTCCTCGGCATACCGGGCCTTCTCGATCACGATCAGGTGGC
>JAWWPE010000374.1:0-4923 GCA_033850895.1 Nocardioidaceae bacterium
TCGGCGTCCGAGGCGTCAAGGGTCAGGTGCCGCACACCGGCGATGCCGGTGTCAGTGCCCGACCGGGTGCCGACGACGACCTCGGAACCGCGGCTGGCGAGCTGCTCGGCGACGTGGCGGCCAACGGGGCCGGCGCCGATGATGAGGTGACGATCAGTCATGATGTGTCCTTTTTCGTGTGGTGGAAATCCCTGGGAGAGCACTGCTCTCGTTTCGAGCATGACATGGCTGGACCGATAATACAAGAGCACTGCTCTCGTTTGTTGCGCCTGCTCTCACTTTACGTCATGGTGGTGTCATGCCAGCGTCCAAGACCGCACGACAACGTGCTCGTGAAGACATCACCGCCGAGATCCTCGCGGCCGCCCGCGCACGTCTGGCGGAGGCCGGGCCCGGCGAGCTCTCCCTGCGAGCCGTCGCCCGCGACGTCGGCATGGTGTCGTCCGCGGTCTACCGCTACTTCCCCAGTCGTAACGAGCTGCTGACGGCGCTGCTGATCGCCGCGTACGACGACCTCGGTGAGGCAGCCGAGGCGGCCGACGATGCCGTCACGGATCGCGCTGACCACCTCGGGCGTTGGACGGCGGTCTGCGACGCCACCCGCGAATGGTCGAGGGCGCACCCGCACGACTACGCATTGCTCTACGGCTCCCCCGTGCCGGGTTATGCCGCCCCGCAAGACACTGTCGGGCCCGCCACACGGGTGATCGTCCGGCTTGTCGACATCATCGTCACGGCGCATCAGTCCGGCGCCCCGTCGCCCGTCGCACCTGCGACCGCGCCCACAGGCGTCGAACGCACCGTCGCCGGTGCCATCGAGTTCGTCCAGGGCGTCGGCATCCCCGAGGAGGCAGCCGTTCCCGAGATCGCGCTGCGGACGATCATGGCGTGGACGACGATCTTCGGAACGTTGTCCTTCGAGCTGTTCGGGCATCTGGTCGGTTCCGTCAGCGACTACGACGCATACTTCGACCAGGTCGTCTTCCGGCTCGCCGCGGATCTTGGTCTCACCGCCTGATCGGCAAGGCGTGAGCAATGCCTCATCGCCAGGATGCCGTTCCACGCGCGCCCAACGGGTTCAATGGTTGGAACCCCAGAACGCGATCGCAAGGACCAGCATGCCCCGCATCACCCGCAAGACATTTGTCGCCGCCCCCGCTGACGCGGTGTGGCAGCTCGCCGGCGACTTCGCCGAATGGCACCCCAAGCTGCGGATGTACGCCGACGGCCCCGAAGCCTCCCCCGAGCTCGTCGTCACCGTCGTCTCCCGTGACGATGCCGCGATGACCCTCTCGTACCACATGCCCGATCCGCCGTTCCCGATCGCGAACCACCGCGCCACGATCCTCGTGGAGGACGCCGGCCACTCCTGCGCCTACGTCACGTGGTCGGCCGAGTTCACTGCCGAGCCGGAGCTGTTGCAGCAGCTCGAGGACGATCTCGGCGATGACGTCTTCTCCCAGGCGCTCGACCGTCTGGCGACGACCGCCCAAGACACCTACGGAGTCGCCCAAGCAACATAGCGATCCCCCGGCGCAACCGTTTGGTGAGCGAAGCGAGCAACCCGGCCCGACCGAGCGCTAGCGAGTGTCGGGAGTGAGCGGCGAGGAACGAGCCGCGTCCGGGTTCCAATCGCGGAAGCCGATCACGATCAGGCGCATCTGGCGGCGCGCGCCTTCCTTGATCTGTTCCTCGAGGTCGGTTCGCCCGTCCGGCATCTCGACGACCTCCTCCGCGTTCGACACCATGTTGCGGACGAACAGCCGCGACACCATCTGCACGTCGTCGGACGACCAGTTCTCGATGTGGGGAAGCCGGGCGAGCACGACAGCAAGCTCGCTCACGAACAGGTCGAGCTCGTGCTTGATCGCCTGCCGCACCACCTCCGAGCCGCCGACCCGCTCACGGGCGACGAACGCAAAGTGCGCCTTGCTCTGCTTGACCGCCTCGACGAGTACGTCGGCCGCCGCGTCGATGATGTTGTCGAACACCTCCGGATCGCGCTGCGCATCCCGGATCATCCGACGGAGCGTCGAGAATGACTGCTCCACGAGGGCCAGGCCGAGCTGTTCCATCGACTCGAAGTGGCGATAGAACGCGGTCGGCACGATGCCGGCATGACGCGAGACCTGTCGCAGGCTGATCTGCGCGAAACCCTGGGTCTGGCTGAGCTCGAGCGCGGCAGCCAAGATCGCCTGCCGGGTGCGTTCCTTCTGCGCCTGCCGGGTCTCAGACGGGACGGGCTCAATCACGGCCACAGCCTAGTCACCGCCCTTTCAGTGCACACATGTGTCGTGGTGGTCGAAGTCACGCGGTGTCGCGCTTGCGCCCAGCACGCTGAGCGGGCACTATTTGAGTGTACGCACGTTCACTGAATTTGAGGAGGCCCGATGGGCATCGTCCGCAAGGCCCTCGCCTCGCGCCCCATCGCGTCACTGACCTCCCCGTACACCGTCGACCACTATCTCGAGCAGATCCATCCGATGCTCGCGGCCAAGAATGTCCGCGCCCGCGTCGTCGAGGTCATCCACGAGACCGGTGATGCCAGCACCGTCGTGCTGCGACCCAATGGCGCGTGGGCGGGGTTCCAGCCCGGCCAGCACGTGCAGTTCGGCATCGAGGTCGAGGGCAAGCGCCGCATCCGCTGCTTCTCGGTGTCGACGTCCAGCGCCGCGACCTCGCGATTCGGCAAGCCCGGAACCTTCAGCGTGTCCGTCAAGGCCCATCCCGACGGCTACGTGTCACAGTTCCTGCACCGCGAGCTCACCCCAGGCACGATCGTCTTCCTGTCGCAGGCCGAGGGCGAGTTCGTCCTCCCCAAGGACGTGCCCGACAACCTGCTGCTGATGAGCGGCGGATCCGGCATCACCCCGGTCATGTCGATGCTCCGCACACTGCGCGACACCAAGCACCGCGGCCAGGTCACCTTCCTGCACTATGCGCGTTCTCGTGACGACGAGATGTTCACCGCCGAGCTCGACGAGCTCGCGAGTGCGCTGCCCAACGTCACGGTTCAGCGCATCTACACCCGGCAGCCCGCACCCGGCGCCGAGCTCAAGGGCCGGTTCCACATAGACCACCTCAAGCATCTCGGCATCGATCCCACCGACACCCTGACGTACGTCTGTGGTCCGGCCGGGCTGATCGCGACAGTCCGTGACACCTACGAAGAGATCGGCGCCGCCGACCAGCTCCGGATGGAGTACTTCAAGGTTCCGAGCGTCGATCTGGATGCCGCGGAAGCCACCGGAACCCTGACGTTCGACGATGCCGAGCTCAGCGCCGACAACACCGGCGCCACGATCCTCGAACAGGCCGAAGCCGCCGGACTCAAGCCGGAGTTCGGCTGCCGGATGGGCGTCTGCAACACCTGCGCGATCAAGAAGAACACCGGCGCCGTCCGCCACATCATCAGCGGCGAGATCTGCGCCAACACCGACGAGACCATCAAGATCTGCGTCAACGTCCCCATTGGCGACGTCGCAGTGGCCCTGTAATGGCAGCACTCCAGGAAGAGGGAGCACCATGACCAAGCACGCACCCATCAAGCCGCACAGCGCGAGCAACCACAACGCTGCACCGCTGTCACTGATCAACACCCACTCCGACAAGCCGGCCACGATCGGCCTCGAATACATGACGTACGAGCAGCTCGAGGAGTTCGGCCACGAGCTCAATGGCGTACGCCAGCGGGTGCTCGACGACCTCGGTCAGAAGGACGCCGACTACATCCGCCGGGTCATCAAGGTGCACCGTGCCTGCGAGGTCCTCGGCCGCATCGGCATCTTCTTCCCGTTCTTCCTCCCCGTCTTCATCGCCGGCATCCTGCTGCTCGGCCTGGCCAAGATCCTCGACAACATGGAGATCGGCCACAACGTCATGCACGGCCAGTACGACTGGATGAACGACCCGATGATCGACGCCCAGCGCTTCGAGTGGGACAACATCGCGCCCTCTCAGGACTGGAAGCACGGCCACAACTACATCCACCACACGTACACCAACATCCACGGCATGGACCGCGACATCGGCTACAACATGTTCCGGATCGACGAGGACCAGCCGTGGTACGCCAGCCACCGCTTCAACCTGCCGCTCGCCTTCATCCTGATGCTGGTGTTCGAGTGGGGAATCATGTACCACGGGGTCGAGCTCGACCAGTACCTCCAGGGCAAGATCTCCAAGGAGGACTTCCAGGGCCGCCGCAAGCGCGCCATGAAGAAGATCCGCAAGCAGGTCTTCAAGGACTACATCGCCTGGCCGGTGCTCGGCCTCAGCCTGGTGCCGTTCGTCGGCTGGTGGGCCCCGCTCGCGATCCTCGGCGCCAACCTCGCCGCCAACGTCATCCGCAACGTCTGGTCCTTCATCATCATCTTCTGCGGCCACTTCCCCGCCGAGGTGCAGACGTTCGCCGAAGAGGATGCGCAGAACGAGACGCGCGGCCAGTGGTACGTACGCCAGCTGCTCGGCTCGGCCAACATCACCGGCCACAAGCCGTTCCACGTGCTGACCGGCAACCTGAGCTACCAGATCGAGCACCACCTGTTCCCCGACATCCCGGCCCGTCGCTACCCCGAGGTCGCCGAGGACGTGAAGCGCCTGGTCGAGCAGTACGGACTGCAGTACAACACCGGCCGACTGTCCAAGCAGATGTTCAGCGTCATCCGACAGCTGGCCAAGCTCGGGCACAAGCCCAGCGATCCGTACAAGATCGGCAACAGCCCCGAGTCGAAGGCCCTGCGCCGCGCCAAGCGCGAGGAAGCCGCGCGTCGCGCAGAATCGGCTCGTGCGCCACAATTGACCTCATAGTCCACGCGACCGAGAGGTACCACCGATGGCATTGAGCCGGCGCGAGATCGCCAAGGACGTGTTTCAACAGTCCACCGAGGCGGCGATCGCAACGGCTGGCCATGTCGCGGCCAT
>JAWWPE010000381.1:0-11400 GCA_033850895.1 Nocardioidaceae bacterium
ACCGCGACCGGCTCCTGGGTGTTCGAGGACACCGTGATCGTCCCCGACTTCAAGCTGATGATTCGCGGCGGCGGCTACTACGTCGACGACTACCGCAAGGATGCCGACGGCAGGTGGCGGATCTCCGGCACGAAGTACGAACGGATCTATGAGGCGATGACCTCGCTGGACGACACTCCGAGCTTCAAGCTGATCGCCAACCGCTGGGACCCGAACCTCGCGCACTGACGGCCGTACGCGATTTGGTCGGCGACAAGGGGTTGCCGTAGGGTTGCACTACCGAAGACCGCTGGTCGGTGACTCGCAAGAGTTGCCCGAAGCGCCCGAATGGGCGGCCCGCGCAGGTTACGAATCGCAGCTTCTGTCGCGTCCCGTGCCCTGCGCCGGGACGTTTTTTCGTGTCGGGCCCATGTCTGTCATGGGGCCGCAGTCTTCGCACGACGACAGTGCTGGAAGGAGACCCATGGCAAGCCCGGACAAGACAGCCGCCGTAGCCGAACTCGCAGATCGTTTCCGCGAGTCGAGCGGCGCTGTGCTCACGGACTACCGCGGTCTCACCGTGAAGCAGCTGCAGGAACTGCGCCGCTCACTCGGTGAGGACGTCAGCTATGCCGTCGCCAAGAACACGCTCACCAAGATTGCTGCCAAGGACGCCGGAGTCGAGCTCGATGAAGCTCTCCTCGTCGGTCCGACCGCGATCGCCTTCATCAAGGGCGACGTGGTGGAAGCAGCCAAGGGCTTGCGTGACTTCGCGAAGGCCAATGCGCCGCTCATCATCAAGGGGGGCTTCCTCGACGGGAACGTCCTCACTGCTGCTGAGGTCAACAAGCTGGCCGACCTCGAGTCGCGCGAGGTCCTCCTCGCCAAGCTCGCTGGTGGCATGAAGGCCAGCATCACGAACGCCGCGTCGCTGTTCAACGCCCCACTCTCGCAGGCAGCCCGAGTTCTCGGTGCCCTGCAGGCGAAGGCCGTCAGCGACCCGTCGATTCTGGCAGCCGGCCCCGAGGCCGCTGCCCCCGCCGCCGAGGCTCCCGCGTCAGACGACGCAGTGGCCGAGCCGGTCGCAGAGACCACCGCCGAGGCCCCCGCGGCCGCGTCGGACGTTGAAGCAACACCCGAGGCCGAGGCACCCGCCGAAGCCGCTCCTGTCGAAGCGTCGACTGACGCCACCGCGCAGGAGGCTGCGTCTGACGACGCAGTGACCGAGGGCTGAAAGCCCGATTCACATCGGGACCCCCTCGGGGTCTCAAACGAAAGGACGCCACCATGGCGAAGCTCAGCACCGGCGACCTGCTGGATGCATTCAAGGAAATGACCCTCATCGAGCTCAGTGAGTTCGTGAAGGAATTCGAAGACACCTTCGACGTCACCGCGGCCGCTCCGGTTGCCGCTGCTGCTGCCCCGGCTGCTGCCGGCGCCGCTGCGGGTGGCGAAGCCGCCGCTGACCAGGATGAGTTCGACGTCATCCTCGAGTCGGCCGGCGACAAGAAGATCCAGGTCATCAAGGAGGTCCGCACCATCACCAGCCTTGGGCTGAAGGAGGCCAAGGACCTCGTCGAGGCTGCCCCGAAGGCCGTTCTCGAGAAGGCCAACAAGGATGCCGCTGACAAGGCGAAGGAGGCCCTCGAGGCCGCCGGCGCCACCGTCACCGTCAAGTGACACTCAGCTAGATCTGCACGCGGGCGCCCCTCCTCCGGGAGGGGCGCCTTCGTCATTTCGCCACGTGGACGAGGGGTCCAATTGTGACTCAGAGTTACGTGGGGTATGTTTCCCGAGATTCACGGCGTCATGGGTCGTTCACACAGGGTTGCCAGTTCGTAACCTCATGTGCGATTTCTCGTTAGGCTGTGTGTCTCAGGTCTCAGACCTAGGATGAAGCAGTTTCTGCCGGAACACTCCGGCAGACCACGGCAAGCGAGGAGGGCCTCCGTGGGCGTTGAAGTCGTCGTCGAGGGACTGACCAAGAAGTTCGGCAGTCAGATGATCTGGAAAGACGTCACGCTGACCCTTCCGGCCGGTGAGATCTCGGTCATGCTCGGTCCGTCAGGCACTGGCAAGTCGGTGTTCCTGAAGACCCTGATCGGTCTGCTCAAGCCCAATTCGGGCCATGTGTGGATCGAGGGCACCGACATCGCCAACTGCAAGGAGAAGGATCTCTACGAGATCCGCAAGCTGTTCGGTGTGCTGTTCCAGGACGGCGCGATGTTCGGCTCGATGGACCTCTACGACAACGTCGCCTTCCCGTTGCGCGAGCACACCAAGAAGACCGAGTCCGAGATCAAGACGATCGTGATGGACAAGATGGAGCTGGTCGGCCTGATCGGCGCCGAGAACAAGCTTCCCGGGGAGATTTCCGGCGGTATGCGCAAGCGCGCCGGCCTGGCCCGCGCCCTCGTGCTCGAGCCCGAGATCCTGCTGATCGACGAGCCCGACTCGGGCCTCGACCCGGTCCGCACGTCATACATCAACCAGCTGTTCATCGACCTCAACGCGCAGATCGAGGCCACGTTCCTGATCGTGACGCACGACGTCAACACGGCTCGTCGCATCCCCGACAACATCGGCCTGCTCTACCACCAGCACCTGGCCATGTTCGGACCCCGCGAGATGCTGCTGACCTCCGATGAGCCCGTCGTCGCACAGTTCCTCAATGCCCAGACCGTCGGCCCTATCGGCATGTCCGAGGAGAAGGACGCCGATGAGCTCGCGTCCGAGGTCGGCATCGAGATGCCCCCGCTGCCCCCGATTCCGCTTCAGCTCGAGCCGTCTGACGGACGTCCGCGCCGTGGTCAGAAGGAGCCCGGAGCCTGGTGCCGCGAAAACGGTGTCACGCCTCCGGAAGGATCGTTCGCTGAAGCCATGCCGCTCGCGGCTGGCGGTGCTGCGTGAATCTTGACCCGCGCAGGCACGACACGGAGGTCCCGGGGTGAGCGCTGCCGTTGTGACCGGCCCCGCGAGGGTTGCCGGTAACCTCTTCGCGTTCATGCTGGACGTGATGATGTCGCTGTTCAAGCGACCGTTCCAGCTGAAGGAATTCCTGCAACAGGCGTGGTTCATCGTCACCGTGACGATCATCCCGACCGCGTTCGTCTCCATCCCGTTCGGCGCCGTCATCGCGCTGCAGGTCGGTGGCCTGATCAAGCAGTTCGGCGCGCAGTCATTCACCGGCTCTGCCGCCGTGCTCGCCGTGGTGCGTGAAGCCGGACCCATCGCCACCGCGCTCCTGATCGCCGGTGCGGCCGGCTCGGCAATTGCCGCCGACTTCGGCGCGCGCCGCATCCGAGAAGAGCTCGACGCCATGATGGTGCTGGGCATCGATCCGATTCAGCGCCTCGTCGTCCCTCGCGTGCTTGCCTGCATGCTCGTCGCGGTGTTCCTCAACGGGCTGGTCACCGTGGTCGGCGTCGCCGGCGGCTACGTCTTCAACGTCATACTCCAGGACGGCACCCCAGGTGCCTATCTGTCCTCATTCACTGCCTTGGCCCAGCTGCCAGACATGTATCAAGGCATGATCAAGGCACTCATCTTTGGTTTCATCGCCGCCATCGTCGCCGCCTATAAGGGCATGAACGCCAAGGGCGGACCCAAGGGAGTCGGCGACGCCGTCAACGAAGCCGTCGTCATCACGTTCACCTTGCTGTTCATCGTCAACTTCTTCATCTCGGCGATCTACCTGCAACTCGTCCCCCCCAAGGGGATGTGACCCATGGCCGACAACACAGCTCTGTCCGCAATCAGCTCGATCCCCGGCAAGTTCGGTGCCTTCCTCGACGGCCTGGGCAGCCAGATGCTGTTCTACATCCGGGTCATCCGGTCGGTGCCCCGTACGATCGCCAACTACGGCAAGGAGATCATCCGGCTCCTCGCCGAGGTGGCGCTGGGCTCCGGCTCGCTCGCAGTCATCGGCGGCACGGTCGGCGTCATCACCGCGATGTGCTTCTTCACCGGCACCGAGGTGGGCATCCAGGGTTACGCAGCCCTCGACCAGCTCGGCACGGCCGCCCTCACCGGTTTCGTCTCCGCCTACTTCAACACGCGTGAGATCGCCCCGATCGTCGCTGGCATCGCGCTGGCCGCCACGGTCGGTTGTGGATTCACCGCGCAGCTCGGCGCCATGCGCATCAGCGAGGAGATCGACGCCCTCGAGGTCATGGCCATCCCGTCGGTGCCGTTCCTGGTCACGACCCGGGTCATCGCCGGCCTGGTCGCCGTCGTCCCGCTGTACGTCGTCGGCCTGCTGTCCTCGTTCTTCGCGACGCGACTCACCGTGACCAAGATCAACGGGCAGAGCGCCGGCACCTACGACCACTACTTCACGACGTTCCTGCCGCCTGGCGATGTGCTGTGGTCATTCGCCAAGGTGCTGATCTTTGCCGTCGTCGTGATCTTGATCCACTGCTACTACGGCTACTACGCCTCCGGCGGACCCGCCGGGGTGGGCGTTGCCGTGGGCCGCGCCGTCCGTACCTCCATCGTCGCCATCAACGTGGTCGACCTGCTCGCCTCCATGGCGATCTGGGGCACGAACGTCACCGTGAGATTGGCGGGCTGATGGCGCGTACACCTGTGCTCGAACGTCCCGCATCCCTGAAGATCCTCGGGGCGGCGTTCATCGCCCTGCTTCTGTTCTTCCTGTGGCTCACCTATGCGTTCTTCAACCAGAAGTTCGTGTCTTCGGTGCCGGTCACCATGATGAGCAGGACCACCGGGGTCAACCTGCCGCAGAACGCCGACGTCAAGCTGCGCGGCGTGATCGTCGGTGAGGTCCGCAAGGTCGAGCCCGACGGCGACGGCGTCAAGATGACCCTCGCGATGAATCCCAAGCTGATCAAGGACGTCCCCAAGGGCGTGACCGCCGAATTGGTCCCCAAGACCCTGTTCGGCGAGAAGTACGTCTCGCTGATCCCGCCTGCGACGGTCGGTGGACCCTCGCTCCGGGCCGGTGACGTCATCGAGAAGGCGGATGTCCCGATCGAGGTCGAGACCCTGCTCGACAACCTCTATCCGCTGCTCGACGCGGTGGACCCGGCCAATCTGTCCTACACGCTGAGCGCGATCTCAACCGCGCTGGACGGCCGTGGCGAGAAGCTCGGCACGACGCTGGTCACCCTCAACAGCTACCTGAAGAAGACCAACCCCGACGTCCCGCAGCTGATCGACGACCTCAACAAGCTCGGCACGGTCTCCGACGGCTACGCGAAGGCGATCCCCGACCTCGGGCGGCTCCTGCGCAACACCGTCGTCACCGGCAACACGATCGTCGCCAAGAAGTCGCAGCTCTCGGCGTTCTTCCAGGAAGGCACGGCGCTGTCCAACACGTTGACCGATTTCACCCAGGCCAACGGAGACAACCTCAAGCAGCTCGCGAAGGACGGCCGCCCGGTCCTCGACACGGTTGCCGACTACTCGCCGACCTTCCCGTGCTTCCTCACCGCGATGAGCGGCCTGATCCCGCGGCTCGACAGTGCCTTCCGCGGTGGCGAGCTGCACATCAACGTGCTGGTGGTTCCGCAACCGACCCACTACAACGCCAATGAGAACGCCTCGGTGACCCAGGCGACGATCGACAAGGCCACCTCCGGCCCGCCGGCCAAGAACGGCAAGGACATCAACGCCAACAACGCGGCGACCCCGACCTGCCTTGACCTCAACAAGATCAACGCAGGCGACAACGGTCCCGAAAACCCGTACTCCTCGTCCGGCACCGACGGCCACGCGGGTCACCCGTTCGCGGTCCCGGCCGATGTCTACAAGCTCGTCGGCATCAAGGAGCCCCACGGTGTGTTCGGCACGCCGTCCGACTTCAACCGGTCGGCGGCCTCGAACACGTCGTTGCTGGACCTCGTACAGCCGAGCATGAGCGGCATCGACTCCGCGAGCCAGCGCGCTGCGGTCAACACCTTCCTCGGCGCGACCCTCGGCATGCAGCCGTCGAGCGTTCCCGACATCGGCTCACTGCTGGTCAGCCCGATCATCCGTGGATCGGATGTGGTGTTGAAATGAAGCAGATCGACCGCGAATCGATGTCGGCCCTGGTCAAGCTGGGCTTCTTCTTCGCCATCACCGGCATCGCGACCTTGATTCTCGCGCTGACCCTGAGCAACGGATCGTTCGGCAGCCGCACGACCTACAAGGCGATGTTCTCCGACGCGACGGGCGTGACCAAGGGCGATGACGTCCGCATCGCCGGAGTTGCCGTCGGATCGGTGAAGAACGTCAAGATCGTCGACCGGAACAAGGCCCTCGTGACGTTCGGAGTCGACTCGAAAGTCCCGCTCACCGCCAACACCCACGTCACGATCAAGTTCCGCAACCTCGTCGGCCAGCGCTACATGGCGCTGACCCAGGGCGCAGAGGGCGCGAAGTCCGTTCTCAAGAAGGACGCCGTGATCCCCGAGAGCCGCACCACCGAGGCGCTCGACCTCAACGTGCTGCTCAAGGGTTTCAAGCCGGTGTTCCAGGCGCTTTCGCCGGGCGACACCAACAAGTTCGCGTACGAGATCGTGCAGACGTTGCAGGGCGAGAGCGGCAACGTCGAGAACCTCCTGGCCCGCACGTCCTCGCTGACCAACACCCTGGCCGGCCGGGACAAGCTGATCGGCGATGTCATCGACAACCTGAGCGAGGTGCTGGACACGGTCGGCAGCCGCGACAAGGAGCTCGACGACACGATCGACACCCTCCAGCAGTTCGTGACCGGCCTGAAGGACGACCGCAACGCGATCCTCAACTCGGTCGACTCGATCTCCGATCTGACCGACGAGACGTCCGACCTCCTGGTCCAGGGCCGCCCGGCACTGAGCGAGGACATCACCCAGCTCAACGCACTGACCAAGAACCTGTCGAAGCCGAAGAATCTCGCCACGGTCCAGAATTCGCTGCGGATCTTCCCGATCAAGCTCAAGAAGCTCGGCAACCTGGCGTCGTCGGGCAGTGAGTTCAACTTCTACCTCTGCGACCTCAAGGGCAGCATCACGATCCCGGAGGTGAAGGTCGGCACGACGGTCCTCCTCCCCGAGACCACCCTCCAGCTCAGCGGGCCCACCGGACTTCACGTCGGCGGAGAACGTTGCGATCAGCCGGGGTACACCCAATGAAGCCATTCCGCGAACGCAATCCGGTCGTCATCGGCATCATCGGCATTGCCGTGATCGCCCTGCTGATGCTGGGTGCCTTCCGTGCCGACCAGCTGCCGATCATCGGCAGCGGCGACACCTATCACGCCGACTTCGCCGAGATCGGCGGGCTCAAGTCCGGCAACGAGGTCCGTATCGCGGGCGTCCCCGTCGGCAAGGTCAACAAGATCGAGCTCGACGGCAACAAGGTGCACGTGACGTTCAAGATCAACAAGGGCACCAAGTTCGGCACCGAGACCGGTGCCGACATCAGGGTCCGCACGCTCCTCGGCGCCGAGTTCCTGGCGCTGACGCCGGCCGGTCCCGGTCGTCTTCCCAAGGGCGCGACGATCCCCAAGGCGCGCACGATTCCTCCCTACGACGTCGTCCAGGCGTTCTCGCAGCTGAGTGAGACCACCGACGCCATCGACGTGCCCGAGCTGGCCAAGGCGCTCAACGCGCTCGGCAAGGTCGCGGCAGACACCCCCGAGGAGTTCCGCGGGGCGATCAAGGGTGTGTCCGACCTGTCGGTCAACCTCGCGGACCGGGACACCGAGATCAACACGCTGTTGGTCAACCTCAAGAAGGTCTCCGGCGTGCTCAACTCGCGCGACGATCAGCTGGTCAGCCTGTTCAAGGACTCCGACGTCCTGTTCCAGGCGATCAGCCAGCGCCGCGACTCGATCCACCGCCTGCTCGTCTCGACGACCAGCATCTCCAATCAGCTGCGCGGGCTCGTCAAGGACACCCGGGCGGACCTCAAGCCGGCCCTCACCCAGCTCGATGTGGTCACGTCGATGCTGCGCAAGAACCAGGACAGCATCGACGAGGCGCTGAGGGTGTTCCCGGCCTTCCTCAGGACGTTCTCGAACGCACTCGGCACCGGGCCCTGGTTCGACACCTATCTCGGTGGTCTCGCCAGTGCAGGCACCTCCGGTCTCGCCCAGCAGATCACCGACGCACTGAAGAAGGCGAACCCATGAGCATTTCTGGACTCGCCCAGCGGTTCGCGGGCCTCTCGAAGCTGCTGGTCGCAGTGGTGGTGCTGCTGTTGCTCGCGGCACTGTTCCTGGTGGTCAACAACAAGGACGACAAGCGCTACGTCACCGTCGACTTCCAGCAGACCAACTCGGTCTACAAGGGTTCGGACGTCAAGGTGCTCGGGGTCCCGGTCGGCAAGGTCGACAAGCTCACCCCGCGCGGCAATGTCGTGCGCGTGCGCATCTCGTACGACTCCAAGTACCGCCTCCCGTCAAACGTCAAGGCCGTCGTCGTGTCGCCTTCGATCGTCGGCGACCGTTTCGTTCAGCTCGCGCCCGCCTACAACGGGGGAGCGGCGCTCAAGAACAATGCGTTCATCCCGGTCAGCCGTACGGCCGTGCCGGTCGAGCTCGACAAGATCTACCAGTCACTCGACGATCTTTCGCTCGCGCTCGGCCCGAAGGGTGCCAACAAGGAAGGCGCCTTGAGCAATGTCATCGACGACACGGCCAAGCAGCTCGACGGGCAGGGCGCGCAGCTCAACAAGACGTTGCACAACTTCGGCAAGCTGAGCACTACTTTGTCCAACAACAAGGAAGAGCTGTTCGGCAGCCTCCGTGAGGTCAACGACTTCGTGACGCTGCTGAAGACCAACGACGCGACCGTTCGCAACTTCAACGACAGCACCGCCAAGGTGTCGACCGTGCTTGCCGGCGAACGCAAGGACCTCGGTGCGACGCTGAAGGCGCTGAGTCTCGCCCTCGTCGACGTCAACACGCTGGTCAAGGAGAACCGCGGTGAGCTCAAGGGCAACATCAGCAACATCGCGTCCCTCGCGAAGGTGCTCGCCAAGCACGAACAGGACCTGAAGGACATCACCGTCGCCGCGCCGACCGCGCTGACCAACATCGCACTGGCCTACAACGGCAACACCGGCACGCTCGACACCCGGTTGGACATGCCGGAGGCGTTGACCAGCGCACTCAAGAATCCCGCCAGCCTGGTATGCAACCTGCTCGGCGACACGACGCTCAACTCCGACGGATTGTGCGCGACGTTGACGAAGCTGCTGCCCGATCTCACGACCCTCCCGCGTTCGGCGGCCGCGTCAAGCATCACGCCTGATCGTGTCAGCTCCTCGCTCAGCGACATGTTGGCGGTGAAGTGATGAAGCGAATGCTGCGCATCGGCGCCCTCACCGCCGCCTCGGCCCTGGCCCTCAGCGGCTGTGGGTTCTCGCCGTACGATCTGCCGCTCCCGGGTGGCGCCGACCTCGGCGGGCACCCCTACACCGTCAAGGTGCAGTTCCGCGATGTGCTCGACCTGGTGCCGCAGAGCGGGGTACGGGTCAACGACATCGCGGTCGGCAAGGTCACCAACATCAAGCTCGACGGTTGGACGGCGCTCGTCACCCTGAAGATCAACAAGGACGCCAAGCTCCCGGACAACGCCGAAGCCACCATCCGCCAGACCAGTCTGCTGGGTGAGAAGTTCGTGTCACTCGAGCCGCCGGCGACCGGAGCGACCGGCCGGCTGAGCAACGGCGACCTGATCCCCCTCGACCGCACCGGTCGCAATCCCGAGATCGAGGAAGTCTTCGGCGCCGCATCGCTGCTGTTCAACGGTGGCGGACTCGAGAAGACCAACACGATCATCCGCGAGCTCAACAAGACGCTCGGTGGCAATGAGCCCCAGATCAAGGAGCTCATCGCATCGTCGGCGTCATTCATCGGTCAGCTCGACAACAACAAGGAAGCGCTGCTCGCCGATCTCGACAAGGTCAACAATCTTGCCGTCGCGGCCAACCACCAGAAGGCGGCCATCACCGGAGCGCTCGACGAACTCCCGTCGGCCCTGAGGGTCGTCAACGGCCAGCGTCACCAGCTGGTCAAGCTGCTCCAGTCCTTGTCCAGGCTCAGTGACGTCGCGACCGGCGTGATCCACGACTCGAAGGCTGACACGGTCGCCGATCTGAAGGACCTGGCGCCGATCCTGAGGAACCTCGCGGCAGCTGGCGACAATCTCGCCTATGCGACCAAGGCGTTGCTGAGCTACCCGTTCACCGACGGCTTCGTCGGCAACACCTACGCCGCCGCCACCGGTGAGTGCACGGACAAGACGAGCAGCGACCCAGCGGTCAAGAAGGGCGCCTGCTTCGGCGACTTCGCCAACCTCTCGCTGCACCTCGACCTCAGTGCGAAGCAGCTCTCCAGCCTGCTCGGTGCCTTCGCGCCGGCCGCAGCGACCTCGAGCGACACGACCACACAAACACCTTCGGCGAAATCACTGGTCGATCTGGTCAGCGGCCTGGTGCCCGCGTCCGGCACCTCCGGACTCACCGTTCCCGGGGGCAATGGTTCGAGCGGGACGCCGAGCTCCACCCCCACACCGAACGGCGGTCTGCACCTGCCGGGCTTCTGCTCGCTGCTGGGCAAGTGCCGCACGGCAGTGTCCAGCGCCACGACCAATGATCTCGGACGAATTCTCGTAGAACCGGTGGTGGCGCCATGATCTCCAGGTTGACCAAGATTCAGCTGGTGATCTTCGCGATCGTCACCTTGCTCGGCGGTGCGTTCGTCGGAGGCCGTTACGCGCAGGTCGATCGACTCGTGATCGACCGCAGCTTCCCGGTCACCGCGCAGTTCTCCGACTCCGGAGGCATCTTCGCCGGCGCCCAGGTCACCTACCGAGGGATTCCGGTCGGCAAGGTCGGCAAGCTGAGGTTCAAGGACAACGGCGTGCAGGCCACTCTCGACATCGAGAAGAGCGCCCCGAAGATTCCGGCCAATGTGCTCGCTGTCGTCGCCGACAAGTCAGCCATCGGCGAGCAGTTCGTCGACCTGCAGCCGCGCGACGACACCCGCCCGTACCTCGCCAAGAACTCGGCGATCTCCGAGAAGAACACCCGCATCCCCGTCGACACCAAGACCTTGCTCGTCGACGTCAACGATCTCGTGTCGTCGGTCAACACCGACAGCTTGCGCACTGTCGTCAACGAGCTCGGGCAGGCGTTTGAGGGCACCGGCAAGGACCTCTCGACGATCCTCGACACCTCCTCGGAATTCATCCAGACCGCTGATCAGAACATCGACGTCACGCGGTCCCTGATCCACAACTCCACGTCGGTCCTGCAGACCCAGATCGACAAGGAGGGCGACATCAGTACGTTCTCCAAGAATCTTGCCCTGCTGTCCGACACGCTCGTCGATGCCGATCCCGATCTGCGCCGCCTGTTCGCCAAGGGCAGCGTCAGCGCTCGGACTCTGCGTGAAGTCGTCAACGAGAACGAGGTCAACCTCGGCAA
>JAWWPE010000349.1:0-3063 GCA_033850895.1 Nocardioidaceae bacterium
GCTCCGCCCCGAGAGCCGTGACCGCATCCTCGGGATGATGCGCCGCGAATACCGCCGCCGGCGTCGCGAACGTCTGCAGGCCGGACGCCGAGCCGCCCGAGCGGCCAACCCCAGCCGGCCCAGCGACACCTGGATGAGCTCATGAAGGCGCGGATCGTGTGGTTCGTTGCCGGATCGGCCGCTGGCGTCTACGCCACGGCCAAGGCCCGACGAGCCGCCTACCGGCTCTCCATGCCGGGACTCGTCGACCAAGCCGCAGCCCTCGGGCTCGGCTGGCGAGCTTTCAGCGCAGAGCTGCGCGATGGCATGGAGACTCGTGAACGCCAGGTCGTTGACGAGCTGTCCGGCACCACTCCCTTTGACCACGTGAGCCTCGAGGCTCATCTCCCGGCAACACCAAGACCCGACAAGGATCACACCTGATGGACACCGCGGAAATCCGCCGCAGATTCCTCACGCACTTTGAGAACGCCGGCCACACGATCGTGCCCTCGGCACCCCTGCTCGTCGACGACCCGAACCTACTGTTCGTCAACGCGGGCATGGTGCAGTTCAAGCCCTACTTCCTGGGGCAGGAGACCCCGCCATGGGATCGTGCCACGAGCGTGCAGAAGTGCGTCCGTACGCTCGACATCGAAGAGGTGGGCAAGACCACGCGTCACGGCACGTTCTTCCAGATGAACGGCAACTTCTCGTTCGGCGACTACTTCAAGGAAGGCGCGATCACCCACGCCTGGCAGCTCATCACCGGCTCACGTGAATCCGGCGGTCTCGGCTTCGACCCCGAGACGATCTGGGTCACGGTGCTGCATTCCGACGACGAGGCCCGCGAGCTGTGGAAGCAGATCGCCGGCCTGCCCGACGAGCGCATCCAGAGCCGAGGACTTCTCGACAACTACTGGCACATGGGTGTCGACGGTCCGGGCGGGCCGTGCAGCGAGATCTACGTCGACCGCGGCCCGGAGTTCGGCCCCGATGGTGGCCCGGTCGTCGACGAGGATCGCTTCCTCGAGATCTGGAACCTCGTGTTCATGCAGGAGGAGATCAACAACGTCCGTGGCAAGGACCAGTTCGACGTCGTCCGCGAGCTGCCCAACAAGAACATCGACACCGGCATGGGCCTCGAACGCGTCGCCTATCTCCTGCAGGACAAGGCCAACCTCTATGAGATCGACGAGGTCTTCCCGGTCATCGAGAGGGCCTCGGAGCTCACCGGTCGCAAGTACGGTGCCGACCACGTCGATGACGTCCGGTTCCGGGTCGTCGCCGACCACGTGCGTAGCGGGCTGATGCTGATGGGCGATGGCGTGACACCGGGCAACGAGGCCCGTGGCTATGTGCTGCGCCGGTTGCTCCGTCGTGCCGTGCGGTCCGTACGCCTGCTGGGCTACGAGGACCCCGCGTTGCCCGAGCTCCTGCCGGTCAGCCTCGACCGGATGAAGGCGTCCTACCCCGAGCTGGCCGCCGACTTCCCGCGCATCGAGCAGATCGCCTACGCCGAGGAGGACGCGTTCCGGCTGACTCTCGGCAAGGGCACGCAGATCTTCGAATCCGCCGCCATCGCCGCCAAGAAGGACGGTGAGACGTCCCTCAGCGGCAGCCAGGCGTTCGCCCTGCACGACACGTACGGCTTCCCGATCGACCTGACGCTCGAGATGGCGGCTGAACAGGGCCTCAGCGTGGACGAGGAGGGCTTCCGCGCGCTGATGACCGAGCAGCGCACCCGGGCCAAGGCCGACGCCAAGGCCAAGAAGGGCAGCCACGCCGACACCACGGTCTACCGCTCGGTGCTGGATGCCGGCGGACCGACCGACTGGCTGGCCTACACGACACTGACCACCGAGTCGCGCGTTCTCGCGCTGATCGGCGGCGGCGCCGACGTGCCCGCGATCGCGGCCGGGGAGATCGGCGAGGTCGTGCTCGACCGCACCCCGTTCTATGCCGAGTCCGGTGGCCAGAACGCCGACGCCGGCCACATCACCTGGGACGGCGGCAGCGCCGAGGTGCTCGACGTCCAGCGACCCATCCGTGGGCTCGTCGTGCACCAGGTACGCGTCGTCACCGGGGAGCTGACGCTGGACCGAACGGTCGAGGCCGCCGTCGACCCCGAATGGCGACTCGGCGCCCGCCAAGCCCACTCCGGCACCCACGTCGTGCACGCCGCGTTGCGTGAGGTGCTCGGCCCCACGGCACTGCAGGCCGGGTCCTACAACCGGCCGGGTTACCTCCGGCTCGACTTCGGCTGGGGTGGCGCATTGTCACCTGAGCAGCTGCACGACGTCGAGGTGGCGTCCAACCGCGCCCTGCGTGCCGACCTGCCGGTCACGGCTCAGATCATGACGCTGGAAGAGGCGCGCGCGTTCGGCGCTCTTGCGCTGTTCGGCGAGACGTACGGTGAGGCGGTCCGCGTCGTCGAGATCGGCGGCCCCTGGTCTCGCGAGCTGTGTGGTGGCACGCACGTGGAGCACTCGTCGCAGATCGGCACCGTCGTGGTCACCTCGGACGGTTCGGTCGGTGCGGGCAATCGCCGCATCGAGGCGCTGGTGGGCCTCGAGGGCCTGGAATACCTCGCGAAGGAACGTGATGTCGTACGCCAGCTCACCGATCTGCTCAAGACGCAGCCCAATGACGTGCCCTCGCGGGTGCAGGAGCTCCTCGAACGCCTGCGCACAGCCGAGAAGGCCGTCGAACGCGCCAAGGCAGCTCAGCTGCTGGGAGCGGCCAACGAGATCGCGGCAGCAGCCAAGGACATCGCCGGGGTTGCCTACGTCGGCCATCGCGCGGAAGGCGCCGGCGGGGGAGACGTGCGTACTCTTGCGCTCGACATCCGTGGTCGGCTACCGCGGGAGAAGCCTGCGGTCATCGTCGTCATCGGCACCGCGGACGACAAGCCGTCCGCAGTCGTCGCTCTCAATGACGCGGCCCAGGCCAAGGGCCTCAGCGCCAACACCCTGATCGGCGTCGTCGGTGGTCAGATCGGCGGACGGGGCGGCGGCAAGGCGGATGTCGCGCAGGGTGGCGGCACCGATGTGTCGGCGATCCCGGCCGCCCTCGCAGCGGTCG
>JAWWPE010000418.1:0-2586 GCA_033850895.1 Nocardioidaceae bacterium
GAGCCGGTGCGGCCACGTGATGAAATGAACGTGTGCCCGCACTCGATCTGACCACCGATGTCGTCAGCCTGACCGCCGCGTTGGTCGATCTACCGTCGGAGAGCCTGTCCGAGCAGCTCATTGCCGACGCGGTGGAGGCGGCGCTCCGGGCCGTGCCGCATCTCGATGTCGTACGCGACGGCCACACGATCGTCGCTCGTACGTCCTTGGCACGGGCAGAACGCGTGGTGATCGCCGGACATCTCGACACCGTGCCCGCCAATCAGAACCTGCCGTCCCGGCTGGAGGACGGCATCCTGCACGGCCTCGGGAGCTGTGACATGAAGGGCGGCGTCGCCGTCGCACTCCTGCTGGCGGCGCATGTCACCGCCCCGACCCGCGATGTGACCTACGTGTTCTACGAAGCCGAGGAGATCGCAGCGGAGTTCAACGGACTCGGCCGCCTGGCAGGCACGCGACCCGAGCTGCTCGCCGGTGACTTCGCGATCCTGATGGAGCCGACCGACGCCGGCATCGAGGCCGGTTGCCAGGGCACCATGCGGGTCGAGATCCGCACCGCAGGGGAGCGGGCGCACTCGGCACGGTCATGGATGGGTTCGAATGCGATCCATGCGTTGTCGCCGGTCCTCGACGTCCTCAACACGTATGCCCCGCGCGAGGTCGACATTGATGGGCTGGTCTATCGCGAGGGACTCAACGCGATCGGCATCAGCGGTGGCGTCGCCGGCAACGTCGTGCCGGACGAGGCGACCGTCTCGGTCAACTTCCGGTTCGCCCCGGATCGCAGCGAGGAGGACGCGTTCCAGCACCTGCAGGAGGTGTTCGAGGGATTCGGTCTGACCGTCACCGACTCGGCACCCGGTGCGCTGCCCGGACTGGCGGCGCCGGCCGTCGCGGCGTTCGCGGCCGCGGTCGGCGGGGAGGTCAAGCCGAAGTTCGGCTGGACCGACGTCGCCCAGTTCACCCAGCTCGGCATACCGGCGATCAACTACGGACCCGGTGACCCGATGTACGCCCACAAGGCCGACGAGCACGTGCCGACCGAGCAGCTGGTCCGCGTGCACGAGCGCCTGGTCGACTGGCTCGGCTCCTAGACCTCCTGGACCTCCTAGACCTACTAGACCTCCTAGACCTCCTGGACCTCCTAGACCTCCTGGACCGACGGCTCAGCGATCGGCCCCTGGTCGAACTGGGTGCGATAGAGCTCCTCGTAGCGGCCGCCCATCGCATACAGCTCGGTGTGTGTGCCGCGTTCGACGATCCGGCCGTCCTCGACCACGAGGATCAGGTCGGCGGCTCGCACGGTCGAGAGCCGATGCGCGATGACCAAGGACGTGCGCCCGGCCAGTGCGACCGAGAGCGCCTCCTGCACCGCCGCCTCGGACGTCGAGTCGAGATGAGCCGTGGCCTCGTCGAGGATGACCAGCTGTGGCCGGGCCAGCAACAGCCGCGCGATCGTCAGGCGCTGTCGCTCGCCACCTGACAGGCGATAGCCGCGCTCACCGACGACGGTGTCGAGACCGTCGGACAACGAGCGGATCAGGTCGTCGAGCCGTGCATCGTGCAGGGCGGCCCACAGCTCGTCCTCGGTGGCTTCCGGCCGGGACAGCAGGAGGTTCGACCGTACGGACTCGTGGAACAGGTGACCGTCCTGGGTTGCCATGCCGAGCGTCGCACGGATGGAGGCGAGCCGCAGGTCGCGGACGTCAACCCCGTTGAGCCGGATCGAGCCGCCGTCGACGTCATAGAGCCGCGGCACCAGGCCGGCGATCGTCGACTTGCCGGCGCCGGACGTGCCGACCAATGCCACGAGCTGGCCGGGCTCGACCCGGAACGACACCCCGTGCAGGACGTCGACGCCGCCACGATTGTCGAGCACCGCGACCTCCTCCAAGGAGGCGAGCGAGACCTTCTCGGCGGACGGATAGGCGAACGTCACATCGTCGAACTCCACCGACACCGGCCCGGACGGTATGTCGACGGCATCGGGCTTCTCGGCGATCAGCGGCTGGAGGTCGAGCACTTCGAAGACGCGCTCGAAGCTGACCACGGCGCTCATCACCTCGACGCGGGCGCTGGCCAACGACGTGAGCGGGGCATACAGCCTGGTCAGCAGCAGTGCCAGTGCCACGACGGCCCCGGGGTCGAGGGTGCCGCGCAGGGCGTAGAAGCCGCCCAAGCCGTAGACGACGGCCAGCGCCAGTGCGGACACCGTCGTCAGGGCGGTGACGAAGACCGACTGGAGCATCGCCGACTTGACCCCGATGTCGCGGACCCGCCGGGCGCGCGCGGCGAACTCGGCCGACTCCTCGTCCGGACGTCCGTACAACTTGATCAGCGTCGCGCCGGGGGCCGAGAACCGCTCAGTCATCCGGGTGCTCATCACCGCGTTGTGATTGGCGGCCTCCCGTCGGAGCGTCGCGAGCCGCCCGCCCATCCGCCGAGCCGGCACCACAAACACCGGCAGCAGGATCAGCGCGATGACGGTGATCTGCCACGAAATGCTCAGCATCACCACGAGGGTCAGGGTCAGCGTGACGAGATTGCTGACCACGCCCGAAAGCGTGTCGCTGAACGCCCGCTGCG
>JAWWPE010000454.1:0-7160 GCA_033850895.1 Nocardioidaceae bacterium
CCACCGGTGAACGCAACCAGAGTCCACCCGATCACCGCGGGGCCCGCGGTCGGGAAGAAGGACGGCTCCAGCCGTTGCCTGATGCCATTGTCGAGCAAGGGCTTGGCTGACCACTTCTCGAGCAGCCCGAGGCCGAGCATGATCACCGACACGACCACCGCGGCCGGCACGATCAGTGCAACGGCCAAACGCATCCTGCCGACCCCCTGGGTCCAGGAGTAACGGAACACGCCGGTCTCCAGCTCGCGTCCGAGCAGCGGTGCTCCGATGAATCCTCCGACGATGCCGGGCAGGAGCAGCAGGAACGGCCCCAAGAAGCTGGGATCACCGTGCTTGTTGAGGAAGTCGTTCCATTGGTACTGGCACGTCGAGGACTGCGCCGGGGGCTTGCAGGCCGCGACGGCCGAGTAGGCAGACCTCAGCTGCTCTCCGGTGATCCACAGGTAGATCGACAGGGCGATCAGGAACACCGCGAGACCCATGAGGACGGGCCGGTAGCGGCGCCAGACGACCCACACCAGCTGGCGCCAGGGCACTTCGCCCACCTCGGTGGGTGCGACGGCGAGGGTGGTCATCGGCTTGCTCCTGTCAGGGTGGGTGCGGAGAGGCGGACACCACTTCGCAGATAGGCCATGGCCAGCTCCTCGATGCCGACGGTGCGGGCCTCGGCGCCGAACGGTAGCGGTGTGTCCGCCGATGGCAGTCGTACGAGCTGGGTGGTCTGCGAGCCGACCGAGCTGGACTCGATGACCTCCCAGTCCGGCGGGCTCGACTCGCGGCCGGCCTGGGTCACGAGCACGCGGTGCTGGGCCACGAGCTCGTCGACCGCTCCGTCGATGCGTACGCGTCCCTCCGAGATGAGGACGAGGTGATCGGCGACCCGTTCGAGCTCGGCCAGCAGGTGCGAGGACAGCACGACCGAAACCCCGTCGTCGGCCATCGCCGTCATGACGGTCGCCATGAAGTCGTGGCGCGCGAGCGGGTCCAGCGGCGCGGTCGGCTCGTCCAGCACGAGCAGCTTGGGGTGCCGGGCCAGGGCCAAGGTCAGCGCGAGCTGCGCCCGCTGGCCACCCGAGAGCTTGCCGACTTTCTGCTTGAGGTCGATCCCGAAGTCCGCGAGGCGCCGGTGCGCGTACGCGTCATCGAACTGCCGGTTGAGGTTGCGGGTCAGATGGAGCATGTCGGCGACCGACAGGCCGCGATACAGCGGCATGTCCTGGGCGACGAAGCCGATGCCGTCGAGGGCGGCGATCGATCCGGCGGCCAGATCACCGAGGACGGTGACGCCTCCTGCCGTCGGCGAGGTCAGGCCCATCACGAGATTGAGCAGCGTGCTCTTGCCGGCACCGTTGGGGCCGACCAGCGCCACCAGGCGGCCTTCGGGAACTGCCAGGGTGCAGTCGCGCAGCGCCCAGGTCGACCCGTAGCGACGGCCGAGCGCGGTGGTCTCGATGACGTTCATGCGGCACCCCCGGCGCCCTGCGCGTGCTCGTCGCCCTGCTCGGCGTCAGCGCGCCGTTGGGGGAAATCCCGCAACGTGCTCACCACCAGCGCCACGATGCCGTCCTCGTCGAGCCCGGCTTCGGAGGCGCCGTCGAGCCAACGCCTCAGCGAACGGCGCAGGCCGGCAAGCTCGGGAAGGGTCACCGGGTCGAGTGAGGCCTCGATGAACGTGCCCATGCCGGGACGGCCCGACGCCAGTCCTTTGTGCTCGAGCTCGCGATAGGCCTTCAAGACCGTGTTGGGATTGATCGCGAGGCCGGCGACGACCTCGCGGACCTTCGGGAGCTGGTCGCCCGGCTGCAGAGACCCGAGGCGCAGCGCGCGCTCGACCTGTTGCACCAGCTGCAGGTACGTCGGCACTCCCGAGGACGGATCCAGCCGGAACTCGATCGCCGACGACTCACCGCTTATCGCTTTATCTACTGTCATAGTTAAAGGTTACATATCGGCGCACGAAGCGCAAGGGATCGGGCGCACAGGGATCACGCAACCGACCGCGAGTAACTCCGTGTTCGCACACTCGTTGTGACGTGGGACACAACTTCAGGTAGAGGAGCACGATCGTGCGTCGTAGTGCCGTTGTCACCGTCTTCAGTGTGCTGGCTGTCGGAGCGGCGGTGCTGCCGGCTCAGGCCGCGACGACCGTCCCCGATCCGGCTGTCGCCGACTCCTATGGGGCCGTGCGCAACATCGTCCCGGCCGGCCAACGCGGCTCGATCGACGCGCTCGACCTGGTGAAGGTGCTGACTGGAGGCGGCCTGACTGCGACCGACGGCCAGAATGCGCCCGCCAACTACGCCGACCAGCTCGAGATGTACGACCACCTCAACACCGTCAAGCCGTCCGAGATCACCGACTCGGTGATCGACAAGGACTACAAGAAGGCGGGCTTCGTGCCCGAGAAGGTCGTCAGCACCGAGTCACCCAAGAGCGGCGTCTCGATCGTGCGCGACGCGTACGGCGTCCCGTACATCACCGGCAAGACATTCGAGGACACCGAGTTCGGCGCAGGATTCGCAGGCACCCAGGACCGGATGTTCCTGATGGATGCGTTGCGCCACCTCGGAGCCGGACGGGGCGCGGAATTCGTCGGCGGTACGCCCGGCAACATCGCGATGGACCGCGCCCAGCTGCGCTCGGCGTTCTACACGCCGAAGGAAGCACAGGACCAGCTCCAGATCATCGCCGACGAGAATGGCGCCGAGGGTCAGCGGTTGCTCAAGGGCGCCGACGCGTACATCGCCGGCATCAACGCGGCCCAGCAGAAGATGTGCCCCGGCCTGCTGCCGACCGGCCCCAAGTGCCCGGCGGAATATCTGGCGCTGCAGAAGAAGCCCGCCCCCTGGACCCGTGCCGACCTGACGTACGTGGCATCCCTCGTCGGCGGCATCTTCGGCAAGGGCGGTGGACACGAGTTCGCCAACGGCATCTTCTACGACAAGCTGGTCAAGAAGTACGGCAAGACCAAGGCCGACAAGATGTTTTCGAGCCTGACCGAGAAGAACGACACCGAGGCACCCACCACCTCGACCCTCTCCTTCCCGTACGACAACAAGGCGTTCAACCCTGACCAGTCCGGTGTCGCTGTCCCCGACCTCGACGGCCCGTCCGCGCCGGCCACCGGCGATGACGTCGGCGGCAGCACCAACCTGGTGCAGACGCTGCTCGACGCCCTGCGCCTCGGGCTGACCGGCGTACCCGCCCCCGACCCGGCATCCGCGAAGGTCGCGAAGGCCGGCGAGAAACCGGCGATCGACCTCAGCACGTTGTTCACCAACTCCGGCATGAGCAATGCCCTGCTGATCGGGGCGAAGGCCACCAAGACCGGCCACCCGTTGGTGGTCTTCGGGCCGCAGACCGGCTACTACAACCCGCAGCTGCTGTCCGAACAGGTGCTGATGGGGCCGGGCATCATGGCGCGCGGCGTCTCGTTTGCCGGCACCCAGCTCGTCGTCGAGCTCGGTCACGGCGTGGACTACGCCTGGTCGGCCACCAGCGCCGGCAGCGACAACATCGACACGGTCGCCGAGAAGCTTTGCAACGCCGACGGCAGCAAGCCGACGGTCAACTCCACGTCATATCGCAAGGACGGCGGCGCGTGCGTGCCGATGCAGTACAACGAGCAGAAGGAGACCGTCATCCCCAACATCTCGGCTCCGGTCGCGCCGGCCACGCTCAAGATGCAGGTCTGGCGCACCAACCACGGCATCGTCCAGACCCGGACGACGGTCAAGGGCGTGCCGGTGGCGATGGTGCTCGAGCGTACGACGTACGGCCGTGAGGCCGCCTCGATCCTGGGGTTCTCGCGCTTCAACAACCCGGACTTCACGCACGATGCGACATCGTTCAAAAAGGCGGCCGCCGGCATCGACTACACGTTCAACTGGTTCTACGCCGACGACAAGGACATCGCATACTTCTCGTCGGGCCGCCTTCCCGTGCGCGCGAGCGGCACCGAGTCGGAGCTGCCGCGTTGGGGCGACAAGAAGTATGACTGGCAGGGCTTCCTGTCCGACGCCAAGCACGTCCAGCAGATCAATCCGCCGACCAACTACCTGGCCAGCTGGAACAACAAACCGGCCAAGGACTACGCGGCCGCCGACGATGAGTGGTCGGACGGGCCGGTCCACCGCTCGCAGGAGCTCAGCAGGCGGGCGGCAGCCGCCATCAAGGCCGGCAAGGTGACCCGGGCGGGCCTCGACGGCATCCTGATGGACGCCGCGACCGAGGACCTGCGTGCCGAGACCCTGCTTCCGAACCTGCTCAAGGTGATCGGCGACGACCCGAAGACTGCCGAGGCCCGCAAGCTGCTGGCCGCCTGGCAGGCCGACGGCGCTCACCGCGTCGACCGGGCACGCACCGGAGCATACGAGCATCAGGCCGCGATCCGGATCTTCGACACCTGGTGGCAGGACGGCGACAACGCGCTGGCCTACGACTTCGCGTCGAAGGGCCTCGGCGCAGATCTGGCGAAGGCGTTGCCGCAGCCGCTGGACGACCACCCGAACCAGGGCCAGGGATCGTCCTGGCTCGGATCTCCTTGGTACTCCTACATCGACAAGAACCTGCGCAGCCTGACCGGTGCCACCGTCAACACGCCGTTCGCCTACAGCCTCTGTGGCACGTTGAGCCAGTGCCGCGACTCGTTGCGGGCCTCGCTGGCGGCGGCTGTGGACCGTGCCGAGCAGGCTCAGAAGGTCACGAGTCCGGACGACCTGACCTATGACAAGTCGCTCGACTACATCCGACCCACCACGGGCGGCATCGTCGGCGTGCGCCCGATCGACTGGCAGAACCGACCCACGTTCCAGCAGGTCGTCGACTACCGCACCCACCGGGCGCGGTAGCCCGGAAGCCGGGCCCACGGCGGGCATGATGGTGCGATGAAACGCGCCATCATCGCCACCGCCGTGGGCCTCCTGCTGCTGACCTCGTGCGGATCGCACGACAAGAAGGCGGCCGACGAGCCGACCGCGGCACCGACGACAACCGCGACGACTGCGACCTCCACCCCGACTCCTTCACCGACTGCCACGTCGGCAACTCCACCGCCTGCGACAATCATCGACTACGCCAAGGATGACCAGGACGGCATACGCATGACGACCTCTGCCGACACCAAGAAGCTCACCGGCGCCCCGGCCGACTTCACCGCGTTCATCGCGGCCGAGCTCGCCAAGGACAAGGCCAAGAGCGACGCCGCGTGCACCGAGAAGCCGCAGATCTACGTCGAGAAGCTCGACCCCGCAGGCTGGGCCTCGGGCGGGCACTTCATCCCGCAGTGCGGTGGCTACGCGTCGCTGTGGGCCAAGCCCGGCGGCACCTGGAAGGAAGTCTGGAGCGGACAGACCCTCACCGACTGCAAGACGCTCAAGAAGTACGCCTTCCCGGTGGGCATCGCCGGGAAGACCTGCCTGCAGGGCGACGCCGAAGTCGCCTACCACCCTTGAGCTGTCAGGCGGCACCAAGCGCAGCGACGAGCGGCCCGATCAACCTGAGGAAGCGATCGGGTGAGGCATCGCGATTGGTGACCTGGCGGATCGCGACGCCGATCGCGTAGTCGACGGCCGCCTCGGCCAGGACCTCCAGCGTCTCGTCATCGACCCCGTCGGTCACGACCAGCGAACGTACGACCTTGGCCGCCTGGTCGACGGCGGCCGACTGCCGGGCGGTCTGCGCGTCGGCCAGCCGGGTGTCGCCGATCGTGTCGAGCAACAGCTCGAGCTCGAATCGCACCCAGCCGGACTCGTTGGCCTCCACCGCCCAGGCGCGTACGTGCTCGAGCACCGTGTCGGGCGACGCGACGCCGCGGACCCGATTGCCGAGCGCGGCGATCTGCTCGCGCTGGAGACCCTCGGCAACCCCGAGGGCGAGGTCTGCCTTGCTGCCGAAGCTGGAATAGACGATGCCGGTGGTGAATCCGGCGTCCCGGGCGACCGTGGCCAACGAGGTGGCGACATAGCCGTCGCGGAGGAATGACTCACGTGCCACGCCCAGCACGGTCTGGCGATTGCGCTCCTGCACCTGCGAACGGGTGAGGGTCGTCATGACGCAAGCCTAATGGCCCGCTCAGGTGCTGGAGGTACCCGCCGAGCCCGATGGCGCCGAAGTCGTGCCCTGTTGTCCGGGGCCGGCGCCACCCTGGCCCATCCCGGGAGGGCCGCCGCGCTGACCCGTGCCGACGCCCGGCGGGCCGCCGAACCGACCGCCACCTGGGCCTCCGCTGTCGGCTCCGCTGCCTGCGAGACCAAGTGCGGCACCCGCGCCGACGCCGAGCACCACCACGGAGAGTGCGGCTGCCAGCATGATCCGCAACGACCAGTTCGAGCTGTCTGCATCAGTTCATGCGGCCACGATGATCCCGCTGCCTGTCAGCCACCTGTGATCACACCGTCGACCACGTGAGGAAACGACTCACAGGAACCTCACAGGCTGTTCTTACGCCACCCGCGTTTTGCCGCCCCACACTGGGGACATGGCGCCCGCTTTGACCAGACCAGATGGATCAGCCCTCCGCGTACTCGTCGTCGACGACGAGGTCAACATCGCCGAGCTGCTGCAAATGGCGCTGCGCTACGAGGGCTGGGACATCTCGCTCGCCCACAGCGGCCGGTCCGCCGTGGCGACGGCCAAGGAATTCGGACCCGACGCCATCGTGCTCGACATGATGTTGCCCGACTATGACGGCATGGAGGTCCTCCGCAAGGTGCGGGCCCAGTCCCCCGACATCCCCGTGCTGTTCCTGACCGCACGCGACTCCGTCGAGGACCGCGTCGCCGGACTCACGGCGGGCGGCGACGACTACGTCACCAAGCCGTTCAGCCTCGAAGAGGTGGTCGCCCGGCTGCGTGGTCTGATGCGTCGTACCGGCGCCACCTCCGCGCGCCAGAACGCGGTCATCACGGTCGGTGACCTGACGCTCGACGAGGACAGTCGCGATGTCGCGCGTGCCGGACGTTCCATCGACCTGACCGCGACCGAGTTCGAGCTGCTGCGCTACCTCATGCGCAATCCGCGCCGGGTGCTGTCGAAGGCGCAGATCCTCGACCACGTCTGGGACTACGACTTCGGCGGCCAGGCCAATGTCGTCGAGATCTACATCTCGTACCTCCGCAAGAAGATCGACTTCGGCGAGGAACCGATGATCCACACCAAGC
>JAWWPE010000072.1:0-6073 GCA_033850895.1 Nocardioidaceae bacterium
GTCACCCGCAACTGGAAGTCGGCGATCGCCGGCACGATCGCCGCACTCGTCGCGCTCGCGGCATTCACCGCGGTGCTCGGCGCCGCGATCACGACCTGGCTGTCGGAGTCATTGCTCGAGCTGATCATCGGCACGCTGCTGCTGGTCTTCGGCCTCCAGTGGCTGCGCAAGGCGTGCCTGCGCGCATCGGGCCACAAGGGGATGCACGACGAGGACGACATCTACGCCGAGGAGACGCGGGCGGCGCTCGAGGCCGAGCGCACCACCTACCGAGGGATCGACCTGTTCGCGTTCATGGTCTCCTTCAAGGGCGTGTTCCTCGAAGGTGTCGAGGTGGTGTTCATCGTGGTGACGTTCGGGCTCACCGCCGACTCGCTGGCGATGGCCATCGGCGGTGCGATCGCCGCGGGCATCATCGTGATCTCGCTGGGCTTCGCTCTCCGCAAACCCCTCTCGCAGATCCCGGAGAACACCCTGAAGTACGGCGTGGGCATCATGCTCGCCTCCTTCGGCACGTACTGGGCGTTCGAGGGCATGAACTACTTCCGCGACGGCGACTCCCTGGGCTGGCCCGGCGGCAAGCTGGCGCTGATCGGCTTGGTTGCCGCGTGGTTCGCCGTGACCCGCCTGGTCATTGCGGCCCTTCGCCCCTCCGCCGCACCAGCGGGGGCGACGGTATGAACTTCCTCAAGGCGTTCGGACACTTCTGGTACGACTTCCTGATCGGCGACGACTGGAAGATCGCGGCATACGTCGTCGGGGTCATGGTCGCCGTCGGGCTGCTGGTCGCGCACAGCGTGCTGGGTGACACGGTGACGCTCGTGCTCGGCACGGCGGTGTTGATGATCGGCTTCGCCGTGGGCGTCGCGATCGACGCCCGCAAGTCCCGCTGACCTCGGTCGGCGGAGCCGTAGTCAGGCAGCGGTCAGGTGGGTTTGCCTACCGTCGCGGCATGCCCACATCTTTTCAAGGCCTTCCGCTTCACCCGCTGATCGTGCACGCGACGGTGGTGCTCGTGCCGCTCGCCGCGCTGACCGTCGCCCTCAGCGCGCTGTGGCCACGATTTCGCCGCTGGGCCGGCCCGATGCCACTCGGCCTCGCCATCGTCGGCCTCATCCTCGTGCCACTGTCGACATCGACCGGCGAGACCCTCGAGCGCCACGTGCCGCACTCAGCCCTGGTGGAGGCACACACCCGACTCGCCGACGGCCTGCTGCCCTGGATGATCGCCCTGTCCGTCGTCGCCGCGGCCGGATACCTGATTCAGCGCCTGGCCTCCTCCGGACGATCGGTCTCGCGGGCCCTGGTGGCCGGCGTCGCTGTGCTCGCCGTCGTCGGCGCGACAGGAACGGCGGTCCAGGTCGCCCGGATCGGACACAGTGGGGCGAAGGCCGCCTGGGCCAGCACCCAGATGAACTCATCACCCGAGGGGAACTGAGACCTCGATCTCGGTCGCCGGGGAGGACACGAACACATACCTCTTGTAGGTCAGGTAACGGAACGCCGTCCCGAGAGCGAGCCCGATCACGTTTGCGGAGATGTTGTCGGCCAGACGACTGGTGAGCCCGAGCAGATCGTGCGAAATCATCAGCGTCACGATCGAGAAGCCGAGACCGATCACGTTGAACAGCACGAAGAGCGCAACCTGCCGGCGTCGATCCGACCCGGATTCTCCGCGCCAGGTGAGGCTCGCGTTGCCGACGTACGTCACCACCATCGCGGCGGCGACGGCGAGGGTCTTGGCCACCGAAGGATCGTCCGTGGCGAGTGGCGGCAGCGTACGCAGGTAGTTGAACGCCAGGACGTCGACGACGTAGCCGACCCCTCCCACGGCGAGGAACGTCAGCACCTCGGGCGTCGTCAATCGCCGGATCAGCCGGTCGATGGCCGAGCTCATACCGGCGACCCTCGATAGCTCGTCGAGATCGCGGGCGCCCGGCTCGGACGGCGGATCTCCTCCCATCGCCACAGCAGCACCCGCAGCAGGGCCTCGCGGACGATGTCGGCCGACATCTTCGACTCGCCGTTCGTCCGGTCGGTGAACGTGATCGGCACCTCGGTCGTACGCAGACCCAGGCGAGCCGCTCGCCAGGTGTTCTCGATCTGGAAGCAGTAACCGTTGGACTCAGACTCCAGGGCACCGAGCTGCAGCAGCGCGGGGGTGCGGAACGCCCGGAACCCGGCCGTGGCGTCGCGCACTCGGAGTCCGAGAACGAACCGGACATACGCGTTGCCAGCTGCCGAGATGAAGCGGCGACTGACGCTCCAGTTGGCGACACCGCCGCCTTCGACGTACCGCGAACCGATCGCCACGTCGGCGTACGCCAGCGCGTCGATCAGCTCCGGGACCTTCGCCGGGGGGTGCGAGAGGTCGGCATCCATCTGCACGATGACGTCGTAGTCGTGACGCTGCGCCCAACCGAAGCCCGCGCGGTAGGCGGCACCGAGGCCGGCCTTCTCCGGCCGGCTGAGCAGGAAGACCCGCCACTCGTGCTCGAGGTGCGACGTGACGAGAGCCCCGGTGCCATCCGGGCTGCTGTCGTCGACGATCAGCACGTCCACGTCGGGCGCCTCACGCAATACGGCGTCGATGACGAATCGGATGTTGTCGACCTCGTTGTAGGTCGGTATGACGACAAGCGTCTTCACGGCACGTACTCCTTCAGTGATCTGAGCTCGGGTGAGATGAACCGGCAGCGCGTCGGCGGCGGTGGCGCGATGCGGTTGACGCCTTCGCGCAGGTAGATGGTGTGGCCGCACACCCGGGCGAGCGGGCGGTAGTCGCGGGCAATCAGCTCACGGGTCGCGGCGCTGTCGAGTCCCCACGAACGGACTCCGTGCCAGGTCACGAAGTACGTCGGAGCGTGCGGGCCGCGCAGCACCGCGTCGAGGGCGGTCAGGTGCGGGTCCAGGGTTTTGAGCGGCAGGCTCCAGAGATAGGGATACGGTGAGGAGAGCCCAGAGGCCTCGACGACATTCGGGCGCCCGTATGCGGCGAAGATCGTGTCGCCGGGTTGTGCCGAGCTGGCGACGGCCTGACCCACCAGCCTGGCGTCGGTGCCCTGCGGGCTGGCCACCGCCAGACCCCATGCCAGCACTGCGGCGACCACGGCATACGCCACCACCACCCGGGGGGCTCGGCCACGGCGGCCGGCGAGCACACCGATCGCGATCGCAGCCGGGCCGATGAGCTCGACGAGGTAGTGGATCCAGTAGTTGCCGCCCAGGAACACCGAGAGCCCGCCGAAGCAGATCGCGGCGAGCAGCGCCCACCAGATCGTCTCTGTGGGTCGGCGTCGCGAGACGACCTGACGAATCACGACGAGCAGAACGATGGCCAGCCCGGTGCGAAGTGCCGCGAGGAGCAGGCCGTGAAGGCGGACCATCGCATGCTGACGTCCGGCAACCGCCATGACGTGCCCGGCCTTGACCCGGAACGGATACATCGCATCGAAGACCCCGCCGAGCGAGGTGCCGTGCAGGGCGGTCCACCAGGCCATGCCGATCAGGACGACCAAAGCACCGGTCGCGAAGCCGGCCACCAGATGGAGCAGGCGGCGGCGCGAGATCTCGCGGCGCAGGGCCGCGATGACGAACGCGGCCGCCCCGAACACCGCGACGTCTGCGAAGTTCTGCTTGATCAGCACGGCGGACATCGCGAGTGCGCCGGCCGTGCTGGCGCGGATGATCGCGCGGCGGGTGTCCGCCGCACGAAGGGCACTGATGACGGCGGCGAATCCGCCCACGATGAACGGGGCGGCGAGCAGCTCACCGTTGACCTCGTAGCCGACGAGTGAGATCGACAGTGCGGCAACGGTGACCGCCGCCCACCGCGCAGCTTGGACGCCGCCGATCAGGCCGGCCACTCTCGCGCAGCCGACGACCAGTGCCGCCACCGCGAGGCAGCCGATCAGGCGAAGCTCGATCAGCCCCCCGGCGATGCGGAAGATGGTGATCAGCAGTGGCGGTCGGTCGACCCAGTAGTTGCCGTACAGCGAAGTGCCGGCACCGTCCCACTGCCTGCCGACGATCAGGAAACCGGCTTCGTCGGGACCGGGTGCGTGACCGAGGAACGGGATGCGCGCCGCCACCGCGATGGCGACGGCCACGGGGGTCGCCCAGCGTGGCAGCCCCCGTGCGCGCACGGTCGTTGGTCCGTGTCGCAGGGGGTGCACGAGGGTTGCCATGGCGCCAGCGTGGGCTCGTCAACCTGAACGAGACCTGACTGCGTACGCCGAGAACGCGGGAGACCGTGCCGCGATGGTGCACGATTACCAGATGATCACGGTCGGCATCTGCGAGGACGACGAGGCCGTACGTCGTGTGCTCACCGATGGCCTGAAGATGAACGGCCACGAGGTCGTCGTCGCTCGCAACGGTAGCGAGGCGGTGGCGAATTTCGGCCCGAGCAGCAAGGTCGACGTCCTGATCATCGACATCGGCCTGCCCGACTCCGACGGCCGGGATGTCTGCCAGTCGCTGCGTGCCAATGGCCAGCACGCACCGGTGTTGTTCCTGACCGCTCTCGACGGCGTGCACGACCGACTCGCCGGATTCCACGCCGGCGGCGACGACTACGTCATCAAGCCGTTCGCGATCTCGGAGATACTCGTACGCGTTGCCGCCCTGCACAAGCGCACCCGCCCGTTACCGCAGGTCGGGAGCGGACTCCAGCTCGACCCCGACCGGCTCTCGGCGAAGGTCGGCGAGGCCGAGGTGACGCTGACCCCGACCGAGTTCCGGCTGCTGGCCGCGATCGCGGCCGAGCCTGACAAGGTCGTGCGGCGGCGGGCAGCGGTGGCGGCGGCCTGGCCGGACGGCGCGATCGTCAACGAGAACACCATCGACTCCTACATCCGGCGGCTGCGCGTGAAGCTTGCGGACCTGGGCTCTCCGGTGGAGATCACCACCGTCCGCGGCGTCGGATTCACCCTCCGATGAGGGCTCCGGGTCGCACCCTTCGCGCACGCATCGTGTGGACCACGGCGCTGGTCTCGGCGATCGCGATGACCGCGATGATCGGCATCGTCCTCGTGGTGCTCTCGGCTCTCTTGCGCAACAACGTCGACGCTCGGCTTCACGACCAGATCGCGGCGATCTCCACCACGTTGTCGGTCGGCTCGGACGGAGCGGTCATCGCAAAGGAGACGCCCGACGACACGATCGACGACACCACCTGGATCTATCGGATCGACGGCGACCTGGTCGCCGGTCCGGATCGGGGTGACCGCATCCAGAGCATCGCGTACGGGTTGTCAGACGTCGCCAAGGAGACCCGGTCACAACATGGCGAGCGGGTCTTCCTTGCCAAGCCGATCGTGCACAAGGGACAGAAGATCGCCGTGGTGGTGGTCACCGCATCCCTGGATCCGTACGAGTCGACCCGGGCGATCATCGTTGCCGGGCTCGTCGCGGTCGGGGCGGCGGTCACCGCTGGTTCGGCGGCGCTGGCGGCATGGGCGGTGCGGCGCACCCTCATCCCGGTCGAGTCGATGGCGGCGCGTGCCGAGGACTGGAGCGAGCGAGATCTCGACGCGAGGTTCGACGACACCGGCACCGAGGACGAGTTCGCGGTGCTCGGGCGGACCCTGAACCTTTTGCTCGACCGGGTCGCCGGCGCGCTGCGCAACGAGCAGCAGCTCACCTCCGAGCTCGCGCACGAGCTCCGTACGCCCTTGACCGCGATCCGCGGCGAAGCCGAGCTGGCACTCATGAAACATCCCGATGCCGAGTCGGCCGAGCGATTCAATCGGGTCGTGGCGCTGTCGGACCGAATGGGCGCCACGATCACGGCGCTGCTGGCGATCGCTCGTGGAAGCGCCGGATCCTCGGCTCGTACGACGGTGAGAGCGTTGGTGTCCGCGGCACTCGAGCAGCGCCCACCTCATCCAGGTGTTGCCGTATCGGCCGATCAGGTCACCGATGAGGAGATCTCGGCACCGGTCGATCTCGCCCTCCGCGCCCTCTCTCCCTTGGTCGACAACGCGATCCAGCACGCCCGTACCTCGGTCGCGTTCACGATCGCCGCCCATCCTCGAAGTGTCGCCATCACCGTCAGCGATGACGGCGACGG
>JAWWPE010000108.1:0-9541 GCA_033850895.1 Nocardioidaceae bacterium
CGAGCCTCTCTGCCATCTCGGCCGGTGGCACCAGTGCCTCGACGACAAGGTCGTCACCCCGCACGACCTCGAGGTGCCCACCGAGCGATTCGATGCGGTCCTGCGCATGCTGGATGTCGACGTCGACGAGCGCGGCCCGGGCCCGGATGCGAAGCGATGCGCCGTCCTGGGACAGATCCACCGACAGAGTCGGAACGCTTCCCTCTTCGCAGGCTGCAAGAAGATCGGCCACCAAGCGGTAGATCGCGGCATCGGCGAGCGCGGAAGAGGGTCCCGTGTGATCGACCTTGATCACAAGATCGACCGGACTCTGTTCGGCAAGCGCTCGAAGCCCCTGCACCAGGCCGGCGTCGGTGAGGACCACCTGGTGAATGCCTCTGGCTATTGCCCGGGTCTCGGCCAGCATCGACGAAAGCTCCTCAGCCGCGAGAACGAATATGCCTCGATCCTCCGACCTTCCCTTGCGGGCACCCCTGTGAATGGCAACCAGCAATGCAAGGAGGCGTTGCTGGGCCCCGTCGTGCAGGTCGCGTTCAAGCTTTCGCCGCTCGAGGTCCATCTCGCCGACCAGCCGCACCCGGGAGTCGGTGAGATCGGCCAGCTCAGCTCGCAGCCGAGCTCGCGCCGCCAGCCGTTCGATCCCGAGCCCAAGGGAGGGCACCACCGCATGCAAGCGGTCGAGCACCGCCTCCCCCCGGTCGATGAGGCGAATCTCCGCGACGACATCCGTTTCGCGGGTGATGACGATCGAGTCGGAGCCTGTACGCACGGCGCGACCATCCGCGTCCACTGCGGACCCGTCAGCCCGCACAGCCGCAACGGCAACGGTCATGTTGTCGGCCGCCTCGCGCAGCATGGCAAGAACCCGATCCGGATCGCCCGCGGTCTCCACCACCTCGGCAGCGAATCGAAGTGTCATCTTCCGAATCGTCCAGAGTCTCCACGCCGCCGCGATCCCCAAGAAGATCAGGGCGACGCACTCTGAGCGCCAGAGGAGATTCTGCGTGGAGTCGGGGACGGCGAGCCGTTGACCGCTGACGTAGCCTGCGCGCACACCACTTGCGGCGACCGCGGCTGCGAGCCCGAGAAGCAACGGTCCGTTGAGTCGCCGCGCAGCATGCGACATCTGCCCCACGGCTCGAAGCGAGATCGCCAATGCTGCGGCGGATCCAACCGCAATGGTCGCCTCTCCCCACCGGACCAGTTCGTACGACAGATCGGTGTTGCTGGCGATGCCCACCAGATTGGCTGCGCACGAGTTGCAACCGGCATCACGCGGGTCGTAGAGCGATGCAGAGGCCAGCCCTCGGATGAGTGCACCCAGGCCAAGAATGACGCACGTGGAACTGACAAGCACCCTCGGCACCGCGCCGTTCGGCCAAGATGCCAGGGCTGTCGCGATGCCGGCCGATCCCACCGGTGGCAGGACCAAGGTCGCGGTGAAGACGATGCTGCTGCCGCTGAGGTTGCCCGGCACGATCGCCAAGGGCAGGCAGATCCCGGCCGCTGACAGCATCCATCCGATCGATCTCAGCCTGCTCCGCGGAACGAAGACCAAGCCCGCGGCCACCAATGCGGCCGCGGCCAGCGCGTCAAGGGTGTACGCGGCCGACGACGATCCGCCGAGCAGCGCCAGACGGACTGTATTCGCGCGAGCACCGTGCGACACTTCCACGAACGGCACAAGGATCAGCAGCCAACGGAGCCCGCCAAGTTCTCGCACATCACGATCGTGGCACCACGTCTCCGTCCCTGCAGCACATCGGCCCGTGAGAAGGAAAACTACGTGCACACACTGATGTGGCAGGACCGCGAGCCTTCAAGACTGGCCTCATGAAGATATTTCCCTCACTGGTGACTGCCCTTGCTCTCGGCGCCATGGCGTCGAGCCTGTCCGCTTGCGGATCCCATTCGTCCACCAACAAGTCTGGCGCCGGGACATCAGAATCCCGCACCATCACCGTCCAGCTTCCAGACGGCGAAGACGCCTTCTTCACCGCATTCCAGGCGTCGGTCGCGAAGCTCTCCGGCGGCAGGCTGACCATCAAGTCGGACACCGCAACCTACGCGAGCAGCACCGAAGCGCACGAGCTTCCGCTCGTCGATGATCTGAAGGCCAACAAGGTCGAGATGGGTTCGGTCCCGACACGGGACTTGGCGATCAAGGGCTATGCAAAGTTCCAGGCTGTGCAAGCCCCCTTCCTGCTGACCACGGTTGGCCAGACCAAGGCACTCGCCGCGAGCTCGGAGGCATCCGTACTTCTGAAGTCGATCGATGGGGCGCACGGTTTGACCCTCGCCCCGCTGGAGCCTCGCCAGCTGGAGAGCACGAAGCCGGTGCTTTCCGTGGCAGATCTTGCGGATGCTCGGGTGCGCATCGTCGACAACAACCTGACGGCACAGATGTTCAACGCGATCGGCGCCACGCCCGTTCCCGGACTCTCATCGAGGGACGTCGGCCCCGCACTCAAGAGCGGAGCGCTGTCAGCTGCCGAGACGTCGCCTACGTACATCACCGAGAACGCCTACGAGAAGGTCGCTCCCTACTTGAGCTCATGGGCCATGTTCCCCAAGCTCACGGCACTCGTCGCGAGCCCCGAATTATGGAGTCACCTATCTGCGTCGCAGCGGTCGATTCTCAGCCGGGCCGCGACTCGAGCCGCGCGAGGAATCGATCTCGGATCGCAGCTCTCCGGCACCCTGTCGAAGTTGTGCGACAACGGATTGGTCATCGTCCGTCCTTCGCAGACGGCGCTCAACAGGCTTGCGGCTCAGGCGAGGAAGGGCGGTGCCACGAAACCCGAAGTGCGCTCTGAGGAGAAGGCCATCCAGCGGGCAACCGGCGCGACGAGCCCTGCCCTGGACGCAACGTCGTTCCCGGAGACCTGCACGGTTGCCACCTCTGCCGCAGCAGCAAAGAAGGCTCACGCTGCGGCAGCGCAGTCCACGTCGTTCACGCACCGCGGCGGGAGCTCCATCCCCGACGGCACCTACGTCACCAAGGACACTGCGAAGGATTTCCACGACGGCGGACAGACGGGCCCGGACTGGAACAAGGACGTCACCTGGACCTGGGTCCTCCACGGAGGCCGGTTCCACGAGAAGCAGACTCCGGACTATCCGGACCAGGGCCCGGTCAGCGGAACCTACACGGTGAAGGGCGAAAAGGTCACATTCCACTACGATCCAGAATTCGGCCTGACTGACGAGGTGGTGAAGTGGAGCTTCTACCAGAACCAGCTCACCTTCCAGGTCGTCTCGGTCGACGACTCCGCGAGTCGAGTCATCTACTCCGCACACCCGTGGACAAGAACCGACTAGCGCCATTCGTCAGCGGGGCCATCGCGATCGCAGGACTCCTTGCGGAAGCGATCGGCCCCGTTGGCTCGGTCCTTCTCGGCACGGCCGACTACGCGGCGGGGGCCACGTTGCTCTTCCTCGCCGAGCCCCACGCGTTCGCGGCCTCGGCGGCATGGTTCGCCGGGACGGCGGTCGGTGGGGTCTCGGCACCCACGTACGTCGCGATGGTGCTCACTCTCGCCTACCGGCCACCCCTGCTTCTGCTCGGTGCCCGACACCTCGGGCTGCACAGCCGCTGGCTGTGGAGTCTGTGGCTGATCGCCCTGTTGCCAGTTCGCGGGGCCGGCTGGATCTCACTGGTTCTCGCGACACTCCTTGCGGCGAAAGCTCTCGGAGGTCGTCAGCTGTTGTTGGGACTTGCCTTCGGAGCCACTGCCGCGACCTGGAGCTTCGGCGCGATGGGTCAGAAGAACACGGATCTGTTGACGCTCACGACAGACGCCTCGGTGATGTTGATCGCTGTGGCCTGCCTGATAGAGAGCGGGCGAGCCGCGGCGGCACATCGCATTCGTGAAGTCGTGATCGACATCGGCCCCTCAGCCGAGCCAACCCCCGCCTTGATCGACCAGCTCCGGCGCCGCCTCGCAGATCCGGAGCTGCGGGTGCTGTTCCGCACCGCGGGGCTCGAATGGGTCGATGAATCCGGGCAGCCCGGCACCCTCCCGCCTGGTGCTCACGTCACGTACTCCGCCACGACAGACGGGGTTCAAGCAGCGCTGGTGCACTCACGGACGCCCATCTCCACGGAGGAGGCGGAAGTCGCGCTGGCTGCCGCGACCGCTGCGAGCATCGCCATGGCCTCAGCTCGTCTCGACCTGGAAGTGCGCGCCCGTGCTGCGGCGGTGGCAGCATCACGTGCTCGGCTGCTGTCGGTTGCCGAGGAGGAGCGTCGAGCTCTTGAGCAGCGGCTGCGCCGGGGGCCGCTGGCTCGAATCGGCAAGATCGAGCTCCTGCTGGAATCGCTCGCTGACGAGGAGGCGCCCAGCCTGAAGCGTGAGCTGGCGGCTGCTCAGGAGGATCTCCGTCGTCTCGCTCGTGGGCTCTACCCGGCGTCGGTCGATGGCAGCACGGTCTTGCAGATGCTCGAGTCCCTGAGAGCTGCATCCCCTCTGTCGACCGACATAGAGGTCGGCGGGATGAGCGTCGAGCCGTCTGGGTCTGCTCGTGCCCTGGTCCACTTCCTGGTGTCAGAGGCAATGGCCAACGCCTTGCGTCACGCTCACGCGCGGCACCTTCGGATCACGGTCACGTCCGATTCCGAGCTGACCGTCACCATCCGCGACGACGGAGTCGGCGGGGCAGTGATGTCCTCGCGGGGAGGACTGCGTGGCCTGTCGGATCGGCTGGAGGCTGCGGGTGGCCGGCTCTCGGTGATCAGCCCAGCCGGCGGACCCAGCACGGTCACCGGAACGTTGCCCGTGGACTTCTAGTCCCGAAGGTACGTCAGCACCGCTTGAACGCGTCGACTTGTGTCGGCGGACTCACTGAGACCGAGCTTCGTGAAGACGTTCCGGACGTGGGTCTCCACCGTGCGAGGACTCAGGAAGAGCAGACCACAGATCGCCCGATTGCTGTGCCCCTCGGCCATGAGTCCGAGGATCTCCTTCTCCCGGGCGGTCAGGTCACTGATCGGGTCACCACTGCGCTGGCGGGCAAGCAGCCGCGCGACGATCGCGGCGTCAACAACGCATTCACCGTCGAGGACGCGACGAATGGCGTCGACGAGCATGTCGGAGTCGGCCATCGTGTCCTTGAGGAGATATCCGCATCGCGCAGGATGCTGCGCAATGAGCTCGCCGGCGTAGCGGGCGTCGAGATAGCTGGACAGGAGCAGCACCGCCGTGTCCGGGTGCGCCGATCGGATCTCTGAGGCGGCGACCAGACCTTCCTCCGTATGGGTGGGCGGCATCTTGATGTCGATGAGGGCCAGATCCGGGCTGAGAGAGCGGACCACTTCGAGCAGAGACACGGCGTTGTCGACCTCCCCGACGACCTCACAGCCAGCCTCACGCAGCAACCTGGAGACACCAGCGCGCAGGAGCACCATGTCCTCGGCAAGCACTACCCGACACCCGTCGAGCACACCTTCGGCAAGGCCCGGAATTGTCCGCGAGATCACCCTGCCTCCCTCCATGTGTCGGCTCGATCTGGTGCCCAAACTACTTGCCAGAGGTTCTCCTCCGGGGTGAAACCGCTGTCGCCTGACTGTCTGGACCGCCTAGCCGTCAGGCCCGGAGCTGATCTATCAGCGGCTGGTAGAGGCGTTCCTTGCACCGGGGCGCGAACATGCCGTCGAGCTCGATGCGCCGTCCGCCGGGGAGGGAGAACGTCAGTCGCTCGCTCATGAACTTCCGCGCCACCTCGAGTCCCAAGCCGTCGCGCGACCAGGTCTCGAACGGTGCGATCACCCGAAGCTGGTCGGCATCGTCGCTGACCGGCTCCACCTCCAAGAGATGCACCGCAGTGGATGTGAGCACGGCCGCCAGGACGGGCGGGATCGGACGATCGTTGGCCGCGCTCACCTGATGATTGGCGATCGACGACGCGATCGCGCGCCCGGTCAGTCCGCCGATCGTGCCTCCGGCGACACCGGCCGCTTTGCCGGCGACGGCTCCGGCAGGGTTCAACAGGGCCACCGTGAGGACAGGCTCGGGCACGTACGGTGCACATGCCGCGCTCCATGCCGCTTGGTACTCGGCTGCCGTCGGGACTGGGGTCTTCTTCTTGAACATGAGTGGCTCCTTGTTGTCGGTTGTGACTGTAGGAGCCACGGGCCGGCCGGAACCTTACAACTTTTCCGCAGCAGCCGACCCGAGCACCGTGACGCGGCCAGCGGCTTCGAGGAAGCCGAGGGAGCTCGGATCGATGCTCAGCTCGAGTCCTGCGCCGGTGAATTGAGGCTGCGACGAATCTGGTCCACGTGCTGACCGGAACTCGCTGCCGGCTTCGACGCGTGACGATCCAGCCAGCCGCGCATCAACTGTCCGGTCTGGTGTGGGTCATCGAACATGGGAAGGTGACCGACTCCCGAAAGGACGTGAGATTCAGCGTGCGGGACAGCCCGGTGCCACAGAGGCTGCTCGTGGACCATCGGCGTGAATCGGTCCAGCTCCCCCCACGCCAACATGAACGGCACTGTCACTTCAGGTTCTGAATCGAGCCGGTAGGCGGAGAACCCCGGAAGCAAGTTGACCCAGTCGCCGTTCGCGCTGTTCTTGCGAATCGCCATCGCCTGCCGAGCTGAAATCCGGTCGCCGTGTTCGAGCACTGCGCGTAACGCGATACGCCGCATTCGCGGGGACGAAAGAGCGACTGGTACCAGCAGACGCTGTGGCCACGACAGATTGTGAAGCATTTCGAAATGTTTCACGAGTCGTTGGGTCTGCTCCTGATTCGAGCCTCCCGCGGGGCACATGGCCAGGGCGCTACGCGCCCTTCCTTCCCTCGCGACGCCAAGCGCAGTGAGGCCACCGAGGGAACAACCAATGACGTGGGCGGACTCAAACCCTGCTCTGTCCATCTCCTCGATGACACCGCGGGTCAAGTCGTCCAAGGTGATGGGGGCGGACAGCGGGTTCCCGCCCCGCCAGCCGGCCAAAGTCGGCGCGATGATCTCAAATCTGTCCGCCAGATACGGGAGCACGGACTGCCACTTGCTCCACGGATTTGCGCCCATGTGGAGCAACACCAACGGATCCCCGGAGCCGATGTGAAGCGTTCGTCGTCCGCTGCTGGTCACCTCGACAAACCGCCCGAGGCGGGTAATCCGCGACGTCATGAGACGCGGGCACCCCGATCGGTCGCGTTCGCGAACTTGGCCATCGCACGCATCAGGCGAGGCGCGCGGCGCGCGGCCTGCACAGCCACCTTGTCCAACGACGTCTGGGAAGACTCGTGCAGTGGAATATTTCGGGGGTCACGCGCGTGGTCGAATCGATACAGTTCCCACACGCCGGGAACGCCCTTGAGTCGTTTGTCACCGATCCGCTCGAACTCCAGTCCCGAACCAATCACCAGGTCGCGAATCGTCCGCGACACATACACCTCAGCCGTGCCCGCGGCAGCCATGACTCGCGCGCCCACGTGGACGTTGAGCCCGGTGACGCCGGCGACTCCCCGCTGCAACTCACCCGCGTGCACACCGCAGCGAACTTCGATGCCCGCAGCACTCGCTTCGCGCGCGATCCGCTCGGCACACCGAACAGCTACACCAGGCATGTCGAGCAAGCTCAAGGATCCGTCGCCGCTGAAGTCCAGCACCTGCCCGTCGGCGTCCGACACGGCCGCCCGCACCGCTCGTTCATGAATGGCCTTCAACCTCTCGTACTCCTCATCTCCGATCTCGGCCAGTAGCTGGGTCGATGAGACCAGGTCGGTGAACAGGACTGTGCCGAAGAAGCGGTGGTCTTCGGCCACCTTCTTGGGCCCCAACGCGAGCTCGAGAAGGTGCATGACCACCGGGTAGTACGCCTCACCGATCGAGGAGCCCGGTGCTGGTGCCGGCATGACATGCAAATTGGCGTTCGGCATCTCGGCGACCATACGTTCGGCCAAGGACATCGGGACCACGCCGCCGTCTTGGATCAGTACTCGGGTCGGCGTCTGTATTGCGGGCAGGAGGTGCGTGAAGTCGAGTCCGGCGGACCAGGCCCAGTGCGCGCGCGCTTCGGCCGGCGACATCGAGCTGCGCTCCAGCATCGCCATGAGTCGACGATTGTTGGCGGTCCGCATTTCTGCGTTCCACATGTCCATGGTCCGACCACGGCCCCAGTTGTCGGCAACGTCGTTGACCACGTCCGCCATGTGCGCCACATCGGCATCGCTCGCCCACGGGTCGTCACAGGACCCGTCGATGGCCTGCGGGAATGGCAGCCACAGGCACAATCCGGCGACGCGCTCGGGGTATCGAGCGGCAACCAGTGCGGCCGGCCCGCAGGCACTTCCAGGTGCGCCAATGACCGCCCGTTGCATTCCCGCGGCGTCCATGACAGCGATGATGTCGTCAGCCTGTTGCTCGAGGGTCGGCACATAGTCGACTCGATCGGACAGACCGAAGCCGCGCCGCTGGAAAATCGCAATGCGGCCGTTGCGAGCCACCGCGCCCAAATTCGCTTCAGTGTGCGGGTCAGCCCACAACAAGTCGAGATGCATGATCTCGCTGCCGTAGTAGACGAACTCTCCGGGCCCGTTTCCGAAGACTTGGAATGCCAGACCAGCACCCTCACGATCGATGTACTTCGTGTCGGGGGGCGTCACGAGTACATCAAACCGCAAATCCCTCAGACTCAGGGAAAAAAGCGAGAAACCCGCGTTGGTGCGATTGGATGTCAGCCAGCAGGTCTTGCTCCTCGGACGGCGACGCACCGTGCTGCCGCTGCTGCCGCTGAGGTCAGCGAGTCGGCAGCGCTTTGCATTTGCGTCCAGGTGGTGAGGAAGCCTGCGCAGAAGGCGTCGCCTGCTCCCGTGGTGTCCACAACTTCGGCTGGCGGGGCTTCGACTTCGTGGCCGCGGAAGGTTGCGCCGTCTGGACCTCTCGTCAGCACCACGCGGTCGTCGTCGAGCTGAAGGAACCGTTGTTCGTCGTCGTTGGGGAAGACGAGATCGGCGTCGGCGAGCCAGGTCAGGACGGCACCGCGGCCGGCGGCTTCGAGGAAGCCGAGGGAGCTGGGGTCGATGCTGATGCCGACCCCACGAGCCTTGGCCTCGGAGATGAGGTCGAGGACGAGTGGTCGGACACCATCGTCGAAGAAGGAGTACCCGGTGAGGTGCAGCCAGGTCACATCGGTCCAGATCTCGTCGGGCAGGTCAGCCGCCGAGAGGGTGGTGTTGGCGGCGCGGTCGACGTACATCGTGCGGTCGGCAGCATCGTCGAGGGTCAGCACGATCGTCGCGGTGGGCAGCGAGGGATCGCCGGAGATGCGGGCGTCCACGCCGTACGCCTCGAGCGCCGCAGTATGGCGAGCAACTCCGTCGGCTCCGCAGCGACCCACGAAACGTACGTCCGCGCCGAGGTGACCGAGCCATGCGGCGACGTTGGCCGCCGAGCCCCCGGGAGTCATCCGGATCTCCGAGACGGTGTCGCTGGCCGGGTTGACGATGCCGAGCGGACGTACGCCGATGTCGTCGACGACGTCACCGACGACGAGGATCATCGGCTCGCTCGGGCCAGGGCGATCTCGCC
>JAWWPE010000134.1:0-3303 GCA_033850895.1 Nocardioidaceae bacterium
GCTATGTCGTGTCGCGTGGTCCGGGCACCGGCTGCGCGATCGTCGACCCGGGGATGGACGCCATGGAAGGCGTCCACAGCGTCATGAGTGAGCACAACCTGAAGCCCGAGGCGGTGCTGATCACCCACGGACACTTCGACCACATGTGGAATGCCCAGGACGTGGCGAAGGAGTATGACTGCCCGGTCTGGATCCACCCCGCCGACCGGCACCTGCTGAGTGACCCGATGGCTGCGATCTCCGGTGAGTCGGCCGCGATGCTGCGCGGTCAGCTTGGCATGGCCGATATCCCGGAGTTCACCGAGCCCGCGGACGTACGCGATGCGGTCGACGGTGCGCTGATCGAGGTGGACGGGCTGACGTTCGCTGTCGACCACGTGCCCGGCCACACGCCCGGCACGGTGTTCTACCGCGTCGACTGGGACGGTCCTGAGGACGTCTCGCAGGTCATGTTCTCCGGCGACTTCCTGTTCGCCGGATCGATCGGACGTACGGACCTCACCGGAGGCTCCCACCCGCAGATGCAGGACAGCCTGCGCGATCGGGTGCTGCCTCTGGCCGATGACATCGTGGTCCTGCCCGGCCACGGCCCGCAGACCTCGATCGCCCGCGAGCGCGCCACCAACCCGTTCCTCGCCGAGGTGGCGTCATGAGCAAGCTTTCGGGCTTTCCGGAGTTCCTGCCGGCCGAGCGCAACGCGGAGCTGATCGTGCTCGACCACCTGCGCCGGGTCTTCGAGCTGCACGGTTTCGCATCGGTCGAGACCCGCGCGGCCGAACCCATGGACCAGCTGCTGCGCAAGGGCGAGATCGACAAGGAGGTCTACGTCCTGCGCCGCCTCCAGGCCGGCGAGGGCGACAGCGACTCCGGACTCGGCCTGCACTTCGACCTGACCGTGCCGTTCGCGCGTTACGTGCTGGAGAACGCCGGCAAGCTCGAGTTCCCGTTCCGCCGCTACCAGATCCAGAAGGTATGGCGAGGTGAGCGCCCCCAGGAGGGCCGTTTCCGGGAGTTCACCCAAGCCGACATCGACATCGTGGCCAAGGACGAGCTGCCGTTCCACTTCGACGTCGAGATCGCCCAGGTCATGACCGAGGCGATGTCCGGCCTCCCGGTGCCGGCGTTGACGCTGCAGGTCAACAATCGCAAGGTGCTCGAGGGCTTCTATCTCGGTCTCGGCGTCGCAGATCCGGCCGCGGTGATGCGGATCGTCGACAAGCTCGACAAGCTGCCCGCCGACAAGATCCTCGATCTGCTGAAGGCCGACGCCGGGCTGTCGGCTGACCAGGCCGAGAAGTGCCTCGCGCTGGCCCAGATCAATGCGCCGGACTCGTCATTCGTCGAGCAGGTGCGGGAGCTGGGCGTCGAGCACGAGCTGCTCGACATCGGCCTGAGGGAGCTGGCCGAAGTCATGGACTCGGTCACCTCGAGCGGTTCGGTGACGGTGGTTGCCGATCTGCGCATCGCCCGCGGCCTCGACTACTACACCGGCACGGTCTTCGAGACCCAGATGGCCGGTTTCGAGCACCTCGGCTCGATCTGTTCGGGTGGCCGCTACGACCAGCTCGCCAGCGACGGCAAGAACACCTATCCCGGTGTCGGCATCTCGCTCGGCGTCTCGCGGCTGTTGGTTCCGCTGATCACCAAGAGCGGCCTGGTCGCCGATCGCAGTGTGCCGTCGACGGTCCTCGTCGCCCTGGTCGACGAGGAGTCCCGCGCGCTGAGCACGGAGACCGCGCAGAAGCTCCGCGCGCGAGGCATACCGACCGAGGTCGCCGCCTCGGCCCAGAAGTTCGGCAAGCAGATTCGCTACGCCGAGCGGCGCGGCATACCGTTTGTCTGGTTCCCGCCCGTCGGCGACGCCAACCACGGCGTCCGCGACATACGCACCGCCCATCAGGTCGATGCCGATCCGGACACCTGGAACCCACCGACCGAAGACCTCACCCCCAGCATCAAGGAGCAACTCACGTGATCCGCACGCACGACGCCGGAAGCCTGCGCGCCAGCGACATCGGCCAGCAGGTCACCCTCGCCGGCTGGGTGGCCAGGCGCCGAGATCACGGTGGAGTCGCGTTCATCGACCTGCGTGAGGCCTCTGGTGTCGTGCAGGTCGTCGTACGCGAAGAGGTCGCTCACCAGCTGCGGTCGGAGTACTGCCTCAAGATCGTCGGCACCGTGCAGAAGCGTCCCGACGGCAACGAGAACGCCGGCATCCCGACCGGCGAGATCGAGGTCATCGCCGACGACGTGGAGATCCTCAGCGCGTCCGCCGCACTACCGTTCCCGATCGACGACCATGTCGAGGTGGGTGAGGAAGTACGGCTCGCGCACCGCTATCTCGACCTGCGGCGTTCGGGCCCCGCCGCGGCGATCCGCCTGCGCAGCAAGATCAACGCAGCCGCCCGTGAGGTGCTGGCCGGCCACGACTTCGTCGAGATCGAGACCCCGACGTTGACCCGATCCACACCGGAGGGTGCGCGCGACTTCGTCGTGCCGGCACGCCTCAAGCCCGGCAGCTGGTACGCCCTGCCGCAGAGCCCCCAGCTGTTCAAGCAGCTGCTGATGGTCGCCGGGATGGAGCGCTACTACCAAATCGCGCGGTGCTATCGCGACGAGGACTTCCGCGCCGACCGGCAGCCCGAGTTCACCCAGCTCGACATCGAGATGAGCTTCGTCGACCAGGACGACGTCATCGCGTTGATGGAGGACGTGCTGGCGGCGATGTGGAAGCTCATCGGCGTCGACATTGCGCTGCCGATCCCGCGCATGACCTACGCCGAAGCCATGCAGAAGTACGGCTCGGACAAGCCTGAGCTCCGAATGGGCAACGAGCTGGTCGAGTGCACCGAATACTTCAAGGACACGCCGTTCCGGGTGTTCCAGGCCGACTACGTCGGCGCCGTCGTCATGCCCGGTGGAGCGAGCCAGCCGCGCAAGCAGCTCGACGCCTGGCAGGAATGGGCGAAGCAGCGCGGCGCCCGAGGCCTTGCGTACGTCCTCGTGCAGGAGGACGGCGAGCTCGGCGGTCCCGTCGCCAAGAACCTGACCGACGCCGAACGCGCCGGTATCGCCGCTCATGTCGGTGCGGCTCCTGGCGACTGCATCTTCTTCGCCGCCGGCGAGACCACGTCGAGCCGCGCGCTGCTCGGCGCAGCCCGCATCGAGATCGGCCACCGCTGCGGCTTGATCGACGAGGGCGCCTTCGCGTTCACCTGGGTCGTCGACGCGCCCCTGTTCGAGCCGAGCTCCGACGCGGTCGCCAGCGGCGACGTGGCGGTGGGCGCCGGCGCCTGGACCGCC
>JAWWPE010000155.1:0-2600 GCA_033850895.1 Nocardioidaceae bacterium
TGGATCCTCGAGGTCGCCCATCGGTCGGCGGCCCTCGATGCGGCGTCCCTCACCTGGCACGGCCCGTGGCAGCTGCTGATCGTGCTCGTACCACTGGTGACCTGGGCGATCTTCCACATCTCCTCACGCCCGGTGCTGTTCGTCGGCCTCTCGCTGGGCCTGCTGATCGCGGTGTGGCGGCCGCCCGTGACAGGTTGGCCTCCAGCGGGCTGGCTGATGGTCGCCTGCGACATCGGGCAAGGCGATGCCACCGTCCTCGACGCGGGTCACGGGTCCGCGGTGGTCGTCGACGCCGGACCCGATCCCGCCGCGGTGGACCGGTGCCTCGATCGGCTCAACATCCACCGCGTGCTCCTCATGGTGTTCACCCACGGTCACGCCGATCACGTCGACGGCTGGCCAGGAGTGGTCCGCGGTCGTGAGGTCGACGAGATCGCCGTCGGTCCCACCGGTGGTCCGGGTGGGGCGGACACTCCTCGTCACGTCGCCGTCCCGGGCGAGAGCTTCTCGTTGGGCGGCATTCACGCCGAGGTGTTGTGGCCTCCGCCGTCGCCGCCCGTCAAGGTCACCGACGTCGCCGGATCCGGTCCCAACAACCTCAGTGTTGTGCTGGCGGTGGAGGTGCGGGGCGTACGCCTGCTGTTGACAGGTGACATCGAGCCGGAAGCCCAGGACAAGCTGCTGCGAGCCCACCCCGATCTGCACGCCGATGTGATCAAGATGCCGCACCACGGGAGCGCGCGGCAGTCCTCGGCGTTCTTCGACGCGGTCGGTGCACGGTTCGCGACGATCGGCGACGGTGCCGGCAACGACTACGGCCACCCGGCCGCGGCGGCGCTGCAGCTGCTTCGTCAGCACCATGTCCAGTGGTGGCGGACCGACACCGACGGGGACATTGCGATCGTGGAGCGCAGCGGTCGACTTTCTGTGGTGACGGACTGACTAGTCTGGGCGGGTGGCCTCGGCATTCGGCAAGATCCTGCTCATCACCGGCAACGCCGAGTTCCTTGCCGAGCGCACCCGCATCCGCGCCCTTGCTGCCGTCACGCAGGAACATCCCGAGTGCGAGGTGTCCGAGGCGAGTGCGAGTGGGCTCCAGCCCGGCGAGCTGGCCGGGCTCACCAGCGCCTCGCTGTTCAGCGACCTGACGGCTCTCGTACTCACCGACCTGCAAGAGCTGCCGGATGTCGCCCAGACCGAGTTGCTGGCCTATGCCGCTGAGACGTCTCCCGACATCGCCGTGGTGCTGATCCACGGCGGCGGCAACAAGGCCAAGGGATTGCTCGACAAGCTGCGCAAGCTGCCCAGCGTCAGCGAGATCAAGCTGGAAGCACCCAAGTACGAGCGCGACTTCGCGCGCTGGGTCCACACCGAGTTCCGCGATCTCGGCGCACGCATCGATGACGAGGGCGCAACGCTGCTGGTCGCGGCAGTCGGGCAAGACCTTCGTGCACTCGGCGGCGCGGTGGCCCAGCTGATCGCCAGCGTCGAACGCGGCACCGAAGTCACCGCTACGGTCGTGCGCCGCTACTTCGGCGGGCGCGCCGACGTACGCGGTTATGAGATCGCCGATGCCGCGATCGACGGACGCATCAGTGTGGCGCTCGAGCAGGCGCGCTGGGCCGAGGCGGCAAAGGTGGCGCCAGTTCTCATCACGAGCGCGGTCGCCAGTGGGCTCCGGTCACTGGCGAAGCTCTCGTGCACGGCTCCGGGGCTCCGCGACAATGACGTGGCCGCCCAGGTCGGCGCGCCGCCGTTCAAGATCCGCGCGATGCGTCAGCAGCTGCGCGCGTGGGAGCCCGACGGCCTGGCGAAGGCGCTCGACGCGGTTGCCCAGGCCGACCTCGACGTTAAGGGCGGCGCAGCCGACCCGGCGTACGCGATCGAACGCATGGTGCTGGCGGTCGCCGCCCAGCGCCGCAGCTGACCGTTTCAGGGCATGAAAAAAGCGCCCCGTGGGGCGCTTGATCCATCAGCTGGCGGACGTCAGAGTGACGCGGCCTTCTTGGCGATGGCCGACTTGCGGTTGGCCGCCTGGTTCTTGTGGATGACCTTCTTGGACGCGGCCTTGTCGAGCTTCTTGGTGGCCTCGCCGGCGAGCTTCTTGGCGTCGTCGGTGTTGCCGGCCGTCACGGCCTCGTCGAAGCGGCGTACGGCGGTCTTGAGGGCCGAGCGCACGGACTTGTTGCGCTCGCGGGCCAGCTCGTTCTGCCGGTTGCGCTTGATCTGCGACTTGATATTCGCCACGGGGCAAACCTGTTTCTCTTGAGTGTGTGAATGACTGCAAAAAGATGGGGTGACGTGCCGAGGCACGCGACCGCCAACTCTATCAGCCGCTGCGCCGCACCCTCAAATCGTCACGGAGGACGGGTGGCACGACCACCCACCCGTGGATGGGACAATGGAGGCATCATGAGCACCCGACCTGACGCCGCGCCCCAGCCCGGGTCCACCGATCCGCAGATCCTGCGCAACTTCTGCATCATCGCGCACATCGATCACGGCAAGTCCACCCTCGCTGACCGGATGCTCCAGCACACCGGCGTCGTCGACGGCCGCGACATGAAGGCCCAGTACCTCGACCGCATGGACATCGAGCG
>JAWWPE010000282.1:0-5254 GCA_033850895.1 Nocardioidaceae bacterium
GGCCAGGTCGCCTCAGGCAGCTCGTCGATCTGTTGGAAGGCAAGATTGGCGCCCGACTCGTTGACGAGCACGAGCCAGTCCTCACCCTCCTGGGGCGTCTCATCGCCGGGACGGTAGGACAGCTCGAGCAGCTCGCGGTAGAACTCCGCCAGCGCGCGGGCATCGGTGCAGTCGAGGACGGTCTGCTGGAATTTCACGGTCATGGTTCCAGCCTTGCAGCGGGCACCGACAGCCGCACCTGCTCAGCCGGGATCGGCGACCAGTCCGGCGGCCTCGATGCCGACGATGCCGGCCGCCTCGTCATTGTCGGAGTTGTCGCCTGAGATGCCGACCGCGCCGATGATCTGGCCGTCGGCATCGCGTACGAGCACGCCGCCCGGCACTGGGATCAACGCTCCGCCGATCGCGGACGTCGCGCCGGCCACGAACGACGGGAACGACTCGGCCCGAGCCATCAGGGCCCGCGATCCGATGCCGAACGCGAGAGCGCCATTGGCCTTGGCGAACGCGATCTCGAACCGCTTGTTGGACGAGCCGTCCTCACGCTCGACGGCGATCACGTGCGCTCCAGCATCGAGTACGACGACGGTCAACGGCTGGAACCCGGACGAGCGACCGCTCTCCCTGGTCTTGGCGATGATCGTGCGGGCGGTGTCGAGATCGAGTGGCATGGGGCTCCTTGGGTTCGTGACGGAATGTAGCTCAGCCGACGAACGTCAGCCAGATCAGGGAGACGTTCAAGACGATGACGATGGCCGCCACGACGCAGGCCAGCACTGTGGTGACGGGGCGGTTCACGTACTCCCCCATCACGTCGCGGCGCGCGGTCAGCACCACCAGCGGGACAAGGGCGAACGGGATGCCGATCGACAGCACCACCTGGGAGATGACCAGCGCGTGGCTGGGTTCGGCGCCGGCGGCGAGCACGATCAGCGCCGGGATCAGGGTGACCGTACGGCGTACGAGCAGCGGCAGGCGTACGCCCAGCAGGCCGCTCATTACCTCGGCACCCGCCGCGCTGCCCACCGAGGTGGAGGCCAGTCCGGAGCCGAGCAGCGCAACGGCGAACAGCAGCGCGATGCCGGATCCCAGCTCGGAGGTCACCACCCGGTGCACGCCGGCGAGGGTGTCGGTGCCGGGCAACCCGTGCAGGCTGGCGGCCGCGACGACCAGCAACGACAGGTTGAGGATGCCGGCCAGGATCAGCGCCAGCACGACATCGGTGCGCGTGGCCGACAACAGTTGCGGGACCGTCAACCCCGTACCGCGCCGGCCGAGTCGGCCGATCGTGAGACTGGAGTGCAGATAGATGACGTGCGGCATCACGGTCGCACCGATGATGCCCGAGGCGAGCAGCACGCTGTCGGTGCCGTCGAAGGTCGGCACCAGCCCGCCGGCCAAGGGACCCGGCGACGGCGCGTTGACGAACAGCCCGGCCATGAAGCCGACCGCGATCAGGGCAAGGAAGCCGACGATGACGCGCTCGAGCGCGCTCTGGCCGCGCAGGTCGCCGATCCGGAGGATGACCATCGCCACCACCGCGGTGATGATCGCTCCGACGACGAGCGGCAGGCGGAACAGCAGGTTGAGGGCGATCGCGCCACCGACCACCTCGGCCAGATCGGTGGCGATCGCGATCGTCTCCGCCTGCAGCCAGTACGCCACCCGCGGTGCCGTGCGGAGCCGGCCGCCCATCTGGCTCGCCAGGGACTGACCGGTGACCATGCCGAGCTTGGCGGACAAATACTGCACCAGCACCGCCATCGCATTGGCAAGCACGACGACCCACACCAGCGTGTAGCCGAACTTCGACCCGGCGGTGACGTTCGTCGCCACGTTTCCGGGGTCGACGTACGCCACCGCGGCCACGAAGGCCGGACCGAGCAAGGTGATGCGACGCACCGTGCTCCTGTCAGCCATGTGCAGCGACGCTACTAGTCAGTGCCACTCGATTCAGCCAAGCTTGGCGTTCACCTCGTACGACGTGTTGATGGACTCGAAGAAGTTGACCAGCTGCAGGGTGTCGTTGGCGGTCGCCATCCACTTCGCCGGGTTGGCCGCGTTGTAGTGCGGCGCGAAGCCCAGCTCCTCGAGTCGCCGGTCGGCCAGATAGCGGACGTACTGGTTGATGTAGTCGGCGTTGAGACCCAGGATCCCGGTCGGCAAGAGGTCGCGGTTGTACGCCTCCTCCATCTCCACACCGTCGAGGATCATCTGGCGGATCTCGTCGGCGAACTCCGGCGTCGCGACATCGGGATTCTCCTCCAGCACGGTCAGGATCAGGTTGATGCCGAACTTGAGGTGCAGGCTCTCATCGCGTACGACCCAGTCGATCAACGACGCGAAGTTGCGCAGGAGGTTGCGCTGCCGGAAGCTCAGCGCCACCATGAAACCGCTGTAGAACCAGATGCCCTCGAGGATCACGTTGTACGCCACGAGGTTGCGGACGAAGTCCTGCTTGCCCTCGGTCGTGGTGATGTCGAGGGTCTGCTCGGTCATCCGCCTGATGAAGCGGATCTCGAACTCCTCCTTGGCGGCCATCGACGGCACCGTCACATGGGACTCGTAGGCGGCCTCGCGGTCGATCGGGAAGGTCTCCAGCACGTACTCGAAGCTCATGCAGTGATTGGCCTCCTCCCACATCTGCTTGGCGAGGTAGAGGTGACACTCGGCGGCGTTGACGTACGGGTAGACCCCGAACGCCAGCGCCTTGTTGACGAGCAGCTCGTTGGGGTTGAAGTAGCTCATCAGGAACGTCAAGGCGTGGCGTTCCTCGTCGGTCATCCGCTCGAAGTCCCCGAGGTCCTCGCCGAGCTGGATCTCGTTGGGGAACCAGGTGTTGGCGACGGCCTGGTCGTAGAGGTCCATGGCCCACTGGTAGGTCACGGGCTTGAGCAGCAGGCCCTGCTCGATGCCGGTGCCCAGGATGCCCCGGCTCACTGGCAGGACTCGCAGTTCAGTCGTTCCTGCGGGTCGACCGGGCAGGCCGCACCATCGACCACCTCGAGCTCCTGCGCCTCGGCGGGTACGACAGCGGGTGCCTCGGCCACCGTCGTGCGTGCTGCTCCGAAGCCTCGCCGGGCACTCCCGCCGGCCGGTGTCGACGACTCCGCCTTGTTGACCTTGACGGTGCTCTGCTCGGCGGTGTGCCGCGGCATCATGTGCAGGTAGTACGTCGTCTTGACGCCCATCCGCCAGGCCGCCGCATACAGCTCGGTCATCTCGCCGACATCGCGGCTCTGCAGGTAGATGTTGCGGCTGATCGCCTGGTCGATCCACTTCTGCGCGCGAGCCGCCGCGTGCAGGAACGCGTACGGCGAGAGCTGGAAGCTGGTCCGATAGATCGCCTGCAGGTCGGCGGGGATGCCCTCGACCTTCGACAGATCGCCCTGGTGGCGCAGCAGGTCTTCGCGGACCTGCTCCCACAGGCCGAGGTCGCGCAGGTCCTCGACCAGGTTGCGGTTGACCTCCAGGAACTTGCCCGACGACGTCGCCCGGCTGAAGATCTGGCTGAACTGCGGGTCGAGACCGGGCGTGGTGCCGGCGACGAGACCGATCGAGGCGGTCGGCGCGATCGCCAGCAGGGTGGAGTTGCGGATGCCGCCGGCGACTTTGGCGCGCAGGGCGTCCCAGTCGAGCCGGGTCGTACGGTCGACGTCGACCGGCACACCGCGATCGGCTTCGAGCAGCTCCAGCGAGTCGATCGGCACGAGTCCCTGGCTCCAGCGCGAGCCCTCGAAGTTGGGGTATGCCCCGCGCTCCCGAGCCAGATCTGCCGACGCGTCGATCGCGTGCCAGCTGACGAACTCCATCACCTCGTCCATCAAGGCGTACGCCTGCTCGGACTCATAGGAGTAGCCGAACCGTTCGACGATGTCGGTGAAGCCCATGACCCCGAGGCCCAGCGCCCTGTTTTCCGCATTGGAGTGCTCCGACTCGGGCACCGACGAGATGGTGATGTCGATCAGGTTGTCGAGCTGGCGCACGGCGAGCCGGGTCGATGCGGCGAGGCGGTCCCAGTCGACCCGAGCCTGCTGACGCCGGCCGGACACGTGGCGCGCGAGGTTGATCGACGCCAGGTTGCAGACCGCCACGTTGTCGCGGTCCTGCGGCAGGGTGATCTCGGTGCACAGGTTGGACAGATGGATCGTGCCGGTGTTGTGGTTGAGGGCACGCGTGTTGATCGTGTCCTTCCAGGTGAGCCACGGATGCGACGTCGACTGCAATGAGATCAGGATCGCGCGGAACTGTTCGCGGGCGCGCAGCTTCTTGTGTCGTAGCTGCCCGGCGTCGGCCAGCGCCGCATACTCCGCGTAGCGCGCGGAGAACGCCGCGCCGTACAGCTCGGTCAGGTCGGGGACGTCGAGCGGATCGAAGAGATACCACTCGCCGTCGGACTCGACCCGCTTCATGAACTCATCGGAGATCCACACCGCGGTGTTGGCCGTGCGCGTGCGGCGGTAGGGATCGCCGGAGTTCTGCCGCAGGTCGAGGAACTGGGCGAAGTCGAGGTGCCAGTTCTCCATGTAGAAGCACAGCGCACCGAACTTCTTGCCGCCGCGGCTGATCGCCCGCAGGGTCGAGTCGATCGTGTGCATGAACGGGATCGGCCCGGTCGACGTGGTGTTGTTGGAACGGATCGGCGAGCCCTCGGAGCGCAGCTTCGACACCGAGAGGCCGATGCCACCGGTGCCCTTGGTCAGCCACATGACGTCGCGGACGCTCTTGGCGATGTGCTCGATGTCGTCCTCCATCTGCATCACGAAGCAGTTGGAGAGCTGCGCGTACGACGTACCGGCGTTGACCAGCGTGGACCCGGCGGCGAGGTACTCGAGCCGGGACATCTTGTCGTAGAACTCGAGCGCCGAAGCGGTGGGATCGGCTTCGTTGAGCGCGAGCCCCATCGAGACGCGCATCCAGAAGAACTGCGGCACCTCGAGCGGCGTGCCGTCGGGCTCGGCGATCATGTAGCGCGTGCGCATGGTCTGCGCGCCGATGTAGCGCAGCAGGTCATCACGGTCGGGGTCGAGAGCGGCGCCGAGCACCTCGAGGTCGAACATCTCGGCCAGCCGGCTGTCGAGCAGGTTGAGCTCGACACCGCGCAGGACCGAGGCGACGAACGCCGGCCCGTGGAATGCGGCGACCTCGTCGCGGGTGACGCCCTCGCCGAAGATCTTCTTGTAGAGCGTCTTGATCAACAACCGCGACGCGATCGTGTCGAACGCCGGATCGTCCTTGACGTTCTGCAGGGCGA
>JAWWPE010000391.1:0-5035 GCA_033850895.1 Nocardioidaceae bacterium
CCGGCGCAACTGTCACGGCATCACCGGTCGTACGGTCGAACGGATTGGCCTGGTGCATCTGGTCCGTGTCGTTGGCGACCGCGATGTCATAGCCCTGGCCCTTGGTGGTGAGCACGTGGACGAGGACGGGGCCGCCGAAGTTCTTGGCACTGGCGAGGGCGCGCTCGACCGCCTTGCGATCGTGACCGTCGACCGGGCCGACGTACTTGAGCCCGAGGTCCTCGAACATGCCCTGAGGCGCCAGCGCGTCCTTGACGCCCTTCTTGATCGCATGAAGGGCTTCGTACGCCGCGGGTCCGACCCGGCGCGAGCGGTTGAGCCGCTCCTTGATCGCGCCGAGCGCGGGTTCGTAGCGGGGATTGGTGCGGATCTCGGTGAGCCGGTTGGCCAGACCGCCGACGGTGGGCCGGTAGGACCGACCGTTGTCGTTGACCACCACGACGAGACGGCGATCGTTGTCGGCCGCGATGTTGTTGAGCGCTTCCCACGCCATGCCGCCGGTCAAGGCACCGTCACCGATGACCGCGACGACGTGATCGTCCTTGCCGAGCAGGTGGTTGGCCTTCGCCATGCCGTCGGCGTAGGACAGGCTCGTGGAGGCGTGCGAGTTCTCGACCCAGTCGTGCTCGGACTCGGCGCGGCTCGGGTAGCCGGACAGGCCGCCCTCCGTGCGCAGCCCGTCGAACTGGCCGGCGCGACCCGTGAGCATCTTGTGGACGTACGCCTGATGGCCGGTGTCCCAGACGACTCGGTCCGCAGGCGACTCGAAGATCCGGTGGATGGCGATGCCCAGCTCGACGACGCCGAGGTTGGGTCCGAGGTGGCCGCCGTTGGAGGCGACGGAGGTGATCAGCAGCTCGCGGATCTCGGTCGCCAGCTGTTCCAGCTGGGCGTCGTCCAGCTCGCGAAGGTCCGCGGGACCGCTGAGGTCAGCGAGAACACTCACCGGTGTCTCCTCTCCCGAGTTGGCCATTCGGTCAGTCTAACGAGGTCGGTGAGCGACGCAGGGCGGGTCGGTGGGTATGTCATTCAGTGACGAGATAGCGCCCGCGGAGATGGATCAGTGCGTCAGTGGTGCCGAGCTCGACCTGCTCCACGACGCCCTCGACGAGGAGCCCCCAACCGACGGTCCTGGGCGGCTCGCCAACGAGGCGAATGCCGATCCAGCCGGCACCGCCCTCGAGCACGGGACCCCACTCGGTGTCGTGCCAGGCGCCGAGCGTGAACGGGCCGCCCGGCGCGGGCGCCGTTCCTGCAAACGCATCAGCGAGGAACCGATGCTCCGGACCCAGGACATTGACCACCACGGCCTTCGGCGCCGACGTCCAGAAGTCGGAGTCGGCATCGATCAGTCCGAGGACGTGTGAGGGTTCTCCGTTGGCGATAAGCAGTGACGAGACGGTCAGGCCGGCCGCGCCGTCCCCCGACCCGCTGGTCCAGACGGTCACCGGCGAGGGCAACCGTCCACGCATCTGCCGCAACGGGTCGCGATCGTCTGCCGCGGGCAGGAACGGGTGTTCCGGATGGATCGTCATGGTGCCAGCGTACGGTGCGGCGGCTTGACTTAATTCAAGACTCGTACTAAACCTGAAGCATGCCCTCAGACCTGGTGATCGGAGTCGATTCGTCGACGCAGTCGACGAAAGCGCTGCTCGTTGACGCCGACTCCGGCACGGTCGTCGCCGAGCAGTCCGCTCCGCATCCCGCTGGCACCTCGGTCGATCCGCGTCGCTGGCTCGACGCGTACGACTCGGCCACCGCGGGTCTCCTCGACCGGGCGAGCGCGATCGCCGTGGGCGGACAGCAGCACGGCATGGTCGCCCTCGACGAGACCGACGAACCGGTGCACGACGCGATCCTGTGGAACGACACCCGCTCCGCTGGGGAGGCAGACGATCTGATCGCCGAGATGGGCGGACCACAGGCTTGCGCGGACGCGGTCGGTAGCGTCCTCGTGGCGTCGTTCACCTCCACCAAGCTGCGCTGGCTGCGCGATCACCAGCCTGACGCGGCACGACGCACCACGCGGGTGCTGCTCCCCCACGACTACGTGTCCCGACACATCGCCGGCGGCGGCGATCCGTTCACTGATCGCGGCGACGCCTCCGGCACCGGATACTTCTCCACCCGCGACGGCTCATGGCGTCACGATCTCGCTGAGGCCGCACTCGGCCATCCGGTCGAGCTGCCCCGGATCGTGCCGTCGTCGGAGGCGGCCGCCAAGGCCGGCTCCGGCCTCATCGTCGGCGCCGGAACCGGCGACAACATGGCTGCCGCCCTGGCCCTCGACCTCCAGCCCGGCGACGTCGTGGTGTCGATCGGTACGTCGGGAGTCGCCTCCGCGATCAGCAGCTCACCCGTCGCCGATCCCACCGGATCCGTGACCGGCTTCGCCGACGCGACGTCACACTTCCTGCCGCTCGTCGCCACGATCAACGCGGCGCGCATCCTCGACCTGCAGGCCCGGCTGTTGGGGGTCGACCACGGCGAGCTCTCCCGGCTCGCCCTCGAGGCTCCGCCGGGCGCCAACGGATTGACCCTCCTCCCCTACTACGAAGGGGAACGCACCCCCAATCGTCCGAATGCATCCGGCACCTGGAACGGGATGACATCGACCACATCGCGCGAAGACCTTGCGCGCGCCGCCGTCGAGGCACTGCTGTGCTCACTCGCCGACGCAATCGACCACCTGTGCGCCGCGACCGGCACTCCGCCCGCACGGATACTGCTCGTGGGCGGCGGAGCCCGGAGCGAGGCGGTGTGCGCGCTCGCGCCGGCCATCTTCGGCGCGCCGGTCACCGTGCCGGTCGCCGGTGAGTACGTCGCACTCGGTGCCGCCCGCCAGGCTGCCTGGGCCCTCGCCGGCACCAGCCAGCCGCCGACGTGGTCACCCATCGCGTCCGAGACGTACGAAGCCGAACCCACCCCTCTCGTGCGTGAGGCCTACGCACAGCTGCGCGAACGCACGTCCACCTGGATCTGACCACCGGTTCCACGACAGAAAGTATCGACCCATGACAATCCCCGCCCCCGCACCGTCCGACAAGTTCTCGTTCGGCCTGTGGACCGTCGCCTATCCCGGACGTGACCCGTTCGGCGAGCCGACGCGTGCTCCGATGGACCCGGTCTACGCCCTCGAGCGGCTCGCCGGCCTTGGCGCATACGGCGTCAACTTCCACGACGACGACCTGATCCCGTTCGGCAGCGACGACCAGAGCCGTACGGCAATCATCGACCGCTGGAAGAAGGGGCTCGCCGACACCGGCCTCGCCGTCACCACCGCGACCACCAACCTGTTCAGCCATCCGATGTTCAAGGACGGCGGCTTCACCTCCAACGACCGCGAGGTGCGCCGGTTCGCCATCCGCAAGGTCATGCGCAACATCGATCTGGCCGCCGAGCTGGGCGCGAAGGTTTACGTCTGCTGGGGCGGACGCGAAGGTGCTGAGTCCGGAGCGGCGAAGGACGTCGCGGCGGCCCTCGACCGCTACCGCGAGGCGTTCAACATCCTCGGCGAGTTCGTGCACGACAAGGGTTATGACATCAAGTTCGCGATCGAGCCGAAGCCCAACGAGCCGCGGGGCGACATCCTGCTGCCGACGATCGGCCACGCCTTGGCGTTCATCAACACCCTCGACCGCTCCGAGAACGTCGGCGTCAACCCCGAGATCGGGCACGAGGAGATGGCCGGCCTCAACGCCGCGCACGGATACGCCCAGGCCATGTGGCAGGGAAAGCTGTTCCACATCGACCTCAACGGCCAGAGCGGTCCGCGCTACGACCAGGACTTCCGCTTCGGTGCCGGCAACGCCCGTGGCGCGTTCTGGGTCGTCGACGCACTGCTCTCCGGCGGCTACGACGGACCGGTGCACTTCGACTTCAAGACGCCACGCACCGAGGACGACGAGGGTGTCTGGACGGCTGCGGCGGCGTGCATGACCAATTACCTGATCCTGCGCGACAAGGCCACCGCCTTCCGCGCGGATCCGGAAGTTCAGGCGGCACTCGTTGCGGCGAAGCTCCCTGAGCTGGCCAAGCCCACCCTCAACGACGGCGAGACCTGGACTGAACTGGCGGCCTCCACCGGCCCGTCGCCCGACGAGCTCGCCGACTACGGCGCCGGGTTCGAGCACCTCGACCAGCTGGCCCTGGAGTACCTCTACGGCGTACGAGGCGCCTGAACGCATGTCTACCCAGACCGGCACGCCGACCGGTACCGAACACGTCCGCCGGCAGAACATTGCCCTGATCCTGCGATCTCTGCGGACTGAGGGCCCGGCGACACGTACGGAGCTCGCGCGGCGTACCGGGCTGGCGAAGGCGACCGTCGGCACGATTGTCGGCGACCTTGGCGCTGGCGGCGCGGTCGGCGAGGACGATTCGGTGTCGACCGGGCGGGGCCGTCCGGGTCGGCCGGTGACATTGACCGGCGAATCGATCATCGGGCTGGGCTTCGAGGTCAACGTCGACTACATCGCGGCCGTGGCACTCGACCTCGCCGGCAACGTGAAGCTGATCGACACCCGGCTGGTGCCGCCCGGACAACCTCCGACCGCCGATCTGCTCATGCGCGTTGCGGGTGAGACTCGGGACGGGTTGATCGCCCAGGGCAACACCGTCGTGGGAGCGACCGTCGCGGTCCCGGGGCTGGTCTCGCACGACAGTCGCACCATCGTGTGGGCGCCCAACCTCGGGTGGAACGACGTCGATCTCGCCGACAAGCTCGAGCTGGAAGTCGGCGGCGTCTGTCCCACGACGATCGACAACGACGCCAACTCCGCAGCCCTCGCCGAAGCGGCGCACGGAGTCTCGACCGGCGCAGCCAGCTCGCTCTATCTCACCGGCACGGTCGGCATCGGCGCCGGGATCGTCCAGGACGGCCGCCTGCTCCGCGGCGGATCGGGATTCGCCGGCGAGGTCGGTCACATGCCGATCGGTGATCCGTCCGCTGTGTGCGGGTGCGGTCGACTCGGGTGCTGGGAGGCGTCGATCGGACTTCGCGGCATGCTGCGCGGCGTCGGCATGGCCGAGGAAA
>JAWWPE010000372.1:0-11045 GCA_033850895.1 Nocardioidaceae bacterium
TCGAGGGATCGGCCGGCCGTGCGGGCGTAGGAGTTCCAGTCCTCCGCGCGGCCGGCATACCAATCGCGCTGGCTGTGCATCAGCTCGCTGAGGCTGGACATGCCGACCCAGGGGTGACGCGCGCCGATCTCGACGGCGACGTTGCGCGCGGCCCAGGCGTCGGCGGCGGCGTCGTGGGCGTTGTCGAGCGACACCGCGTAGTAGTCGGCGACATCGGTGAGACGCCGCGGGCCGAGGCCGCCCCGCTCGATGCCCCAGTCGATGACATAGGGGTCGACGACCAACAGACGGTGCCAGTCGGGCTGCCGCAACCCCCATCGGGAGGCCTCAGCCCGCAACATCGTGAGGTCGTAGGCGGCGTTGAACACCACCAGCCCGGCGCCCCGCTCGATCACCGACTGCACCCAGTCGACGACCAAGGCGATGCCGACCTCGGGAGTCGGCGCATCGGCGAGCGCCTCAGCCGTGAGGCCGTGCACCGCCGCCGACTGTGGCGGGATCGGGATGCCCGGGTTGATCAAGCCGTTGACGTCATGACCGTCGTCGCCCAGCAACGCATAGCTCAGGACCCGGTCATGGTGCGGGTCGACGCCGGTCGTCTCGAAGTCGAGGGAGGCGAGCGGCGCGCGATGCCAGCCGTCGTGGTCGCCACGCGGCGGGGGTTTGGGGGTGCACCGGCCGCAGAACGTACGCCACTCGCCGGGCCGGCCGACCAGGCGTCCGGCGGCGATCGCCACGACGACACCGCACACGACGCACGCACCGGCGTACTTGTTGACTGCCACGTCAGACCTCCTGACCTCACCGTAGGGTTCACGTCGGACATCGAGCGGGAGCCACACGGAAGCGACTGAATTGGTACGTTCGTACTAGACTCTCCGGACCGACTCACCACGAGAGGCACGCCATGACGAAGACCCAGCTCGCCGGCAAGACCGTCGTGATCACCGGAGCAGGCAGCGGTATCGGCCGCGCCGCCGCGGTCCAGGCGGCGACCAAGGGCGCACGACTCGTGTTGACCGACGTCAACGCCACCGGCCTGAAGGAGACCGTCGACCTCGTCAAGGGCACCGTCGCCCACCACGATGCATTCGACATCAGCGACGAAGCCGCCGTCGCCGGCTTCGCCGAACGCGCGCTGGCCATCGGCCCGGTCGACGTCATCATGAACGTCGCCGGCATCTCCACCTGGGGCCGCATCCAGGACCTCGAGGCCAAGCACTGGCGCAACACCATCGAGATCGATCTGATGGGTCCGATCCACGTCATGTCGGCGTTCGTCCCGGCGATGATCGAGGCCGGCAACGGCGGTCACGTCGTCAACGTGTCGTCGGCGGCCGGCCTGTTCGGGCTGCCGATCCACGCGCCGTACAGCGCCGCGAAGTTCGGACTGCGTGGCGTCAGCGAGGTGCTGCGCTTCGACCTCGAGCAGTACGACATCGGCGTCACCCTGGTCTGCCCGGGTGCGGTCAAGACCCCCCTCGTCGGCACCGTCGACATCGTCGGGGTCGACCGCGACCACCCCAAGCTGCAGAAGGCGATCGGCGGCTTCGAGAAGCACGCGGTGAGTCCCGAGAGCGCGGCGGCGGCGATCATCAAGGGCGTCGAGAAGGGTCGCTACCTGGTCTTCACGTCCAGCGACATCCGGATCGGTTGGTACGCCCAGCGCTACATCCCATTCGCCTACAACCGGGTGATGCGCATCGCGAACAAGCGGTTCAGCAAGCTGGTGAAGATCGCGTCGACGACCCAGAACGCCTGACGTCCGGACCCAGATCCTGGGCCCAGAGTTTGAGCCCGTAGGCCCTCGTGACACCCTTTCTGTGCGCCTAACCTCGAGACGTCGAGCCGATGCATCGGGGGGGCATCGGCCGACATTGATCTTCACCGAGGGGACCGCGAGATGACAACGCGTCGGGACGAGCGAGGACAGGGCAGCCTCGAGAGCGTCGGGATGATCGTCCTTGCCGCCGTGCTCACCACGACCGTCGTGGGCACGGTGGCCACCCAGGTTCCGGCCGTCAGCTCGACGGTGTGCAAGAGCCTGCACGCGATCACCCAGAACGCCGGGGGCTGCGGCGACTCGACGACCACCGCGCCACCGAAGTCCGAGAAGACGTCGACGACACCCGAGTCGAAGCCCCGGACACCGGTCTGCACGTCGATCGGCTCGCAGAAGAAGAGCAACGGCTTCCCCGAGGGCCAGATCTCGGTGAAGAAGAAGACCGAGTCCGTCAACGGCATGTCGGCCAGCAACGAGACGACGATCAAGATCGGCAACATCACGGTCGACCAGAACGGCTACGAGTGGCAGACCTCGTCGGTGATCAGCGACATCCGGCTCACCGAGAAGGCCAAGGCTGAGCTCAAGGGCGTCAAGCTCGACACCAGCCTGTTCGCGGGCCATTCCACGACGTACGCCATCACCGTGCCGCCATCTTCGACCGGCGACCTCACCGCGGGCATTCCGCCCAACCCGTTCGACCCGGCCAGCATCCCGGTCGGCGGCAACGTCACGCTGACCGGCAAGACGTACGCGGGTCTCGGACTCGACGCCAGCTACAAGCTGTTGCGCGGCACCGTGAGCTCGACGACGGGCGTGGAGACCTCCACCGCCGTCATCAAGCTTCCTGACGGCAAGGTCCGCGTGCTGGTCGGGCCGGCCAACATCCTCGAGAACAGTCTCAAGCTCGGCTTCGGCACCGAGAATGCCAACATCGCCGCCTACGTCGACGACAAGTACACCGACTACAAGCTGAGCCAGGCCGACTTCGACCTCTCGACCCCCGCCGGCAAGTCGGCCTACTACGCCATGGTCCTCGGCGGCCAGACACCCGAGTCAGACGGCGGCGGCGTCAGCAACCGCGCCAACGTCGAGGGGTCGAAGTACACCCACCGGGCCGGCATCAGCGGCAAGATCGGTTCGCTCGAAGGCAAGCTGGGCAGCGGCCACGACCAGGAGCAGGTCGTCACCGACTACGCCGATGGGCACGTGACCTACACGAGCAAGGCCAATGAGAACGGCGTCGACATCGTGGCCAACCAGACCGTCGACGCGCAGGGCCACTACGTACCCTCCCAGAGCACGTTCCAGATCAGGCTCCACAACGTCTCACCGGACCAGGTCAACCGCTTCAACGAGCGGTACGGCCACTCCAGCGTCAAGGTCGACAAGGCCCAGGACGTCGTCATCGACTTCACCCAGGCCGAGCTCGACCAGCAGAAGGCGCAGGCGTACGACATCATCGCCGACGGCATCAAGAACGATCCCGACTGGGTCGACTACTTCCACCACCAGCCGACCGGAGCCGACGTCAAGAAGTTCGTGGCTGATATGACGGCTCGCCACGACGATGTCGGCCGGCAGATGATCGAGCGGATCGGCGGGTCGCCCAACTCCCAGCGGTTCCAGGCGATGCAGGTCGTCCAGGCCAAAGACGGCTTCGCCAACCTCGTCTACATGTTGTACGGCCAGACCTACGGCACCAACCCGGCCAACACACTGGGCTACCTCGAGGACTGGCAGATCGCGCTGGAGAACGCCGACATCAACAACGAGGACATCGCCGGCATCGGCAACACGCTGTGCCGCGACGCGGGCTAGCGGCTCATCGGTCGAGGTCCTCGAACAGCAGGGCCGCCTGTCGAGCGGTGCCCATCGCCCAGCGTCCAGTACTCACCAGCGCGAGCACGACGATGCCCGCGCCGAGCCCAAGCATCATCCACCACACCGGCCGCTCGGCATCCGTGTACGCCGTAGGGCCACGCCCCAGCGCCGACCCCACGATCGTTCCAGAGATCGCCACCCCGAGCGACGTCCCGGTCTGTCGTCCGACGGAGGCAACCGACGCGGCCAGCCCGGCCATCGAGCGCGGCATCCCGGAGACCGCAGTGTTGGTGATCGGCGGATTGATCGTGCCGAGGAAGACACCGAACAGCAGGTAGATCGCGAGCACGCCCATTATTGGTGTCTCCGGACCGAGACCGAGCGAGGCGGCACCCCCGGCAGCGAGCGCGCATCCCGCCACGACGAGCGGCAGTCGCGGACCCCAGCTGCCGACGATCCGTCCCGTGAGCGGTGCCAGCACCATGATCAGCCCGCCCACTGGCAGCAGGCACAGCCCGGCTCGCAGTGCCGACAAACCACGTACATCCTCGAGGTATTGCGTCGTGACGAACAGGAAGGCACCGAACCCGCACAGCCCGAACAACGCGATCACCAGGGCGGAGCTGAACGGCACGCTCCGAAACAGCCTGATCTCCAACAACGGATCGCGGCGTCGGCGTTCGTACGCCACGGTGCCCAACGCGCTCAGCCCGGCCAGGGCGAGCAGCCCGATGATCATCGGCGACGTCCAGCCGAGCGATCTGGACTCGATGATCGCGTAGACCACGCCGCCGAGCACCATCACCACGAGGAGCTGGCCGATCGGATCGACGCGTCGGGGACGTGGTGCACGTGACTCCGGTACGTAGAGCCGGGCCCCCACGATCGCCGCGCACACGATCGGCAGGTTGATCCAGAAGATCGAGCGCCAGCCGAAGCCATCCACCAGCGCGCCGCCGAGGATCGGGCCGAGCGCCAGGGCAACGCCGGACACTGAGGCAAACACCCCGATGGCTCTCGCCCGCTCGACCGGCTTGTGGAACGTGCTGACCACGATCGCCATCGCCACCGGATTGAGCATCGTGCCCCCGATGGCCTGCAACGCACGCGCCGCGATCAACCAGCCGATGCTCGGCGCGAGCCCGCACAACAACGAGCCGATCCCGAAGATCGTCAGCCCCGACTGGAAGATTCGTCTGCGCCCGAGCCGGTCGGCGGTGGAGCCGGCGAGCAGCAGGAAGCTGGCGAGCACCAGCGTGTACGCGTCGACGGTCCATTGCAGGCCGGACACCGAGGCGTGCAGATCCTGGCGCATGTCCGGTAGGGCGACGTTGACGATCGAGATGTCCATGACGACGATCAGGATGCTGGCGCAGCAGATCGCCAGGATCAGGTACTGGCGTCGTCGACTGAGGTCCGGCTCGAGCTCGGGCTGGATGGTTGGCGGCGTTGACGTGGTTGACTCACTCACGCTGACGACGGTAGGAGTTAGAGCGTGCTCGAAGTCAATTCCGCGACCGATTCCGGGGTCGAAAACGGCCTGACGATCGCCGAGGCGGCCCGCCGCACGGGCGTCAGCGTCCATACCCTTCGCTACTACGAACGCGCCGGCATGGTCGCGACCGTCGACCGTACGTCCGGCGGCCGCCGCCGCTACCAGCAGGCGGACCTCGACTGGATCGTCATCTGCACGAAGCTCCGGGCCACTGGCATGCCCATCAAGGGCATCCAGCGCTACGCCGAGCTCGTCTCCGCTGGCCACGGTAACGAGCTCGAGCGGCTCGCCCTGATGGAGTCGCATCGCGCCGACGTGATCGCCAAGATTGCAGAGCTGGAGCAGAACCTCACCCTGATCGACCACAAGATCGACGTATACCGGGGCCGGCTGGCTGCCGGAGACGCCGACCAGCTGTGGGCACCGGACCGCCCGGTCGGGACGCGCTAGCGGCTCTGCGCCGCTTCGACGAGGCTCCGGAACAGTCCGGCGTCCTCGCGGGTCTCCGGGTGCCACTGGACCGCCATCCAGTACGGCCGGTCCTCGCGCTCCATCGCCTCGAGCGTCCCGTCGGCGGCCCGGGCCGAGGCCACGAACCCGGGATGGTCGTGTACGGACTGGTGGTGATGGCAGGCGACCTCGCTACGGTCCCCGATCGCCGCGGCGAGACGGGTGCCGGGTAGGACGTCGACCGCGATCTCGCCGAACTCGGCTCCGCCCGGTGAGTGTTCGTCGGTCCCGACCAGGTCCGGCGTGTGCTGGTCGAGCGTGCCGCCCGCGTGCACGGCCATGACCTGCATGCCTCGACAGATCCCGAGCACCGGCAGGCAGGTGTCCCAGGCGGCGTTGAGCAGCGCCAGCTCCCAAGCATCGCGGTCGTCGCGCCATCCGCTCGTACGCTCGTGCGGCTCGGCGCCGTACTGCCGCGGATCGACGTCAGCGCCGCCGGCGATCACCAGTCCGTCGAGGCGTGCCACCACGGCCGACGCCGCCTCGGCGTCCGATGGCGGCAGCAACACCGCCACCCCGCCGGTCGCCTCGATCGAGCGGGCGTAGACGGCGTGCAGCACGTCGGCCGGCTCGTCCCACACACCCCACCGCGACTGCTCGCGGTAGGTGGTGACGCCGATCAGCGGGGTGGTCACAGCGGCGTCACGTACGCCCCGGAGATGCCGCCGTCGACGAGGAACGTCGACGCGGTGATGAAGCTCGACTCGTCGGAGGCGAGGAACAGCACGGCGTTGGCCATCTCCTCGGGCTCGGCGAACCGGCCGACCGGCACGTGCACGAGCCGGCGGGCCGCACGCTCCGGATCGCTGGCGAACAGCTCCTGCAGCAGTGGCGTGTTGACCGGCCCGGGGCAGAGGGCGTTGACACGTACGCCCTCGCGCGCGAACTGGACGCCCAGCTCGCGCGACATCGAGAGGACGCCGCCCTTGGACGCCGAGTACGAGATCTGCGAGGTCGCGGCACCCATCACCGCGACGAAGGACGCCGTGTTGATGATCGAACCCTTCTTCTGCTCCAGCATGTACGGGAGTGCGGCCTTGCAGCACAGGTAGACGCTGGTGAGGTTGACGTCCTGGACCCGTCTCCACGCCTCGAGGTCGGTGTCGAGGATCGAGTCGTCCTCCGGCGGGGAGATGCCGGCGTTGTTGAACGCAATGTCGACCGACCCGTAGGTGTCTTTCGCGGTCTTGAACAGCGCGTCGACCTGGTCCTTGTCGGTCACGTCGACGTGGACGTACGTGCCACCGAGCTCCTCGGCGATGCCGGGACCCTTGGAGTCGTCGAGATCGCCGATCACGACCTTGGCGCCCTCCTCGGCGAACCGGCGGGCCGTGGCCAGGCCGATCCCGGAGCATCCTCCGGTGATGACGGCGGTCTTTCCTGCGAGGCGATCTGCCATGGTGCTGTCCTTCTAGTCGTGTGAAAGGAAGACGTTCTTGACGTCTGTGAACGAGTGCGGGGCGTCGGGGCCGAGCTCACGTCCGAGGCCGGACTGCTTGAAGCCGCCGAACGGGGTCCAGTAGCGCACCGAGGAGTGCGAGTTGACGCTGAGGTTGCCGGCTTCGACCCCACGCGAGACCCGCAGCGCGCGGCCCAGGTCACGGGTGAAGATCGACCCGGACAGCCCGAACTCGGTGTCGTTGGCGAGGCGGACGGCCTCGTCCTCCGAATCGAACGGCATCACCGCGACGACCGGTCCGAACACCTCCTCGCGCCAGATCCGTTGCTGGGTGTCACCGGCCAGCACGACGGTCGGTGCGAACCAGAACCCCGGACCGTCGGGCGAGGACCCGGCGAATGCCACCTCGACCTCGTCGACGAAGCCCTGCACGGTCGAACGTTGTGCCGCCGAGATCAGCGGTCCCATCTCGCTCGTACGATCCGAGGGGTCGAGCACCCTGACGCCCTTGACCGCCGGCTCCAGCAGGGAGACGAACTCGTCGTACGCCGACCGCTCGACCAGGATCCGTGACCGGGCGCAGCAGTCCTGCCCGGCGTTGTCGAACACCGCGGAGGGCGCAGCCGCGGCGGCCTTGGCGAGATCGGCATCGGCGAACACGATGTTGGCGCTCTTGCCGCCGAGCTCCAGGGTCACGCGCTTCACCTGGTCAGCGGCGCCGGCCATGATCTTCTTGCCGACCTCGGTCGAGCCCGTGAAGCACACCTTGCGTACGGCCGGGTGGGTCACGAACCGCTCACCGACGATCGAGCCCTTGCCGGGGATGACGGTGAAGACGCCCTCGGGGACCCCGGCCTCGCGCGCCAGCTCACCCAGCCGGATCGCGGTCAGCGGAGTCAGCTCGGCGGGCTTGAGCACCACGGTGTTGCCCGCCGCCAGTGCGGGGCCGAATCCCCAGCCGGCGATCGGCATCGGGAAGTTCCACGGCACGATGATCCCGACCACGCCGAGTGGCTCGTGGAACGTCACGTTGATCCCGCCCGCGACCGGGATCTGATGTCCGGTCAGTCGCTCGGGCGCGGCCGAGTAGTAGTTGAGGACGTCGCGTACGTTTCCCGCCTCCCAGGTGGCATTGCCCCAGGTATGCCCGGAGTTGCGCACCTCCAGCTCGGCAAGCTCCTCGACGTGCGCGTCGACGACTGCGGCGAAGCGACGCAAGAGGGTGGCGCGTTCGCCGGGTGGCATGTCGCGCCAGGCCGGGAATGCCTCGGCGGCCCGCTCGATCGCCGCATCGGTCTCGGCCAGGTCAGCGAGATGCACCTCGGTGACCTCTTCTTCCGTCGCAGGGTTGACGACGGTGTACGTGCTGCTCAACTCATCTCCTTGGCCGCGTCTGTCAGAGTCGCTCGAAGCCGCGACGCAGCTCCCAGTCGGTCACGGCGGCGTCGAAGGCGGCGAGCTCGACATCCGCCATGTTGGTGTAGTGGTCGACGACCTCGTCGCCGAGGAGCTGACGGGCGAGCGTCGACCCCGCGAACGCCTCGCGGGCCTCGCGCAGCGTCGTCGGCACCTTCGGCTTGTCGGACGTGTAGGCGTTGCCGGTCTGCTCCGGCTCCAGCTCGAGCCCCTGCTCGATCCCGTACAGCCCACCGGCCAGCATCGCGGCGAGGGCAAGGTAGGGATTGCAGTCACCGCCCGGCACCCGGTTCTCCAGGCGCGCGCTGGGCCCGTGCCCGACCAGCCGGACAGCACAGGTGCGGTTGTCCAGCCCCCAGGCGACAGTCGTCGGCGCGAACGAGCCACCCGCGAAGCGCTTGTAGGAGTTGATGTTCGGCGCATACAGCAGGGTGAAGTCACGCATCGTGGCCAGGATCCCGGCGATGAACTGGTCGTACGCGGGTGTCCGTTCGTCACCGTCCCAGAACACGATGTCCCCGCCCGCACCCCGCAGGGACAGGTGGATGTGACAGGAGTTGCCCTCGCGCTCGTTGTACTTCGCCATGAACGTCAGCGCCTGACCGTGCTGGGAGGCGATCTCCTTGGCGGCGGTCTTGTAAACGGCGTGGTTGTCGGCGGTGGCGATGACCTCGTCGTACAGGAAGCCGATCTCGTGCTGACCGAAGTTGCACTCGCCCTTGGCACCCTCGACGTTCATGCCCGCGGCATACATCGTGTTGCGGATCTCGCGCAGCAGCGGCTCGACCCGGCTGGTGCCGACGATCGAGTAGTCGACGTTGTACTGGTTGGCCGGCGTCATGTCCCGATAGCCGTTGGTCCAGGCCTGCTCGTACGTCGTGTCGAACAGGATGAACTCGAGCTCGGTGCCGGCCAGGGCGGTGAAGCCGGCGGCGGCGGCCTTCTCGACCTGAGCCTTGAGGATCGTTCGAGGTGACTGGACGACGGGCTTGTGGTCGAGCCACACCAGGTCGCACTGGATCATCGCGGTTCCGGGAAGGTGGCCGAGCAGGCGGATCGTGTCGAAGTCGAGGGCGAACTCCATGTCGCCGTAGCCCTTCTCCCATGACGACATCTCGTAGCCGTCGACGGTGTTCATGTCGACGTCGACGCTGAGCAGGTAGTTGCAGCCCTCGGTGCCCTGGTCGATGACGTGGTCGACGAAGTAGTGCCCGTGCAGCCGCTTGCCCTGGAGCCGCCCCTGCATGTCGGTGAACGCGACGATGACGGTGTCGATCTCGCCCTCGCTGATCTTGACTCGGAGCTGCTCGATCGACAGCAGATTCGGGTGTCGCGTCATACGCCAGTCCCCTTCATGTCGGTTCCCTTCACATCAGGCCTCGGAGCAGTGCGGCCGTGTCGTCACAGTGGCTTTCCATGACCCGTCGCGCCCGAGCTCCGTCGCCGGCCAGGATCGCCTTGGCGATCGCCTCGTGCTGCTGGCGGGAGTGGTCGATGTTGCGATCGAGCAGCGGGATCGTGTCGAGCATGTCGTGCAGGCAGATCTGTACGTTCGTCACCGCGTTGATCAACAACGGCGAGTCGGACAGCGACGCGATCGCGAGGTGGAACAACGAGTCGGCCTGGCGGTGCAGCGCCTTGCTCGAGGCGGTGTTGACCTTGTCCAGAGCGGCGGTCAGCATCGACGCCTGCTCGTCGGTCAGCTTCCTGCCTGCGGCGGCCTGCGCCGAGCCGGGCTCGACGATGCGACGGAAGTCGAGCGCGTCGAGGAGCTCCTCGCGCGGCCGTTGCAGTCCGGAGGCGGTGCCGGGTTCGGACGGCCGGAAGTCGACCACCGTGCCGCCACCGCGTCCGCGCCGGGTCGTCACGAATCCCGCCTCACGCAGCGCGGCAATCGCCTCACGCAGCGTCGCCCTGGAGACGCCGAGCCGCTCGGCGAGCTCGCGCTCGGGTGGCAGGGTGCTGCCGTTTTCGTAGAGTCCCAGGCGGATCGAGGTCGCCAGCTTTTCCACGCACGCCTCGAACGCGTGATGGCCGCGTACGGGCTGCAGCACGACATCGGCGAGGAAGGCGGCGTCGGCCGACACGATCACACTCCCCTCGATAAGGTATGAATCTGAACCTTATCCGGCTGGGTCGCCGGATGTCCACGGGTCACGCGGGACGGATCTTCGTGCCGTCGGGGTCGAACGGGGCCCTCAGCGAGATCCGTACGGGCACGCGGCGGCCGCCGACGTCGAGCTGGTAGCTGCCCGCGCGCACGTACGCGGCGTCGGCCACCTCCCCGGTCGGGGCGTTGACCCACGCGAGTCCGACTCCGGCTCCGACGGTCGCACCCCACGCGCCCGAGGTGGCCTGGCCGACCGCGACCCCATCGCGTACGAGCAGCTCGCCGCCCCAGATCATCACGTCAGGGTCGTTGCAGACGAACGACGCCAGCCGCCGCGTCGGACCGACGGCCTTGGCCTTCTCGACCGCACCACGTCCGAGGAAGTCGATGTCGGTGCCGAGCTTGCAGGTGAACGTCAACCCGGCCTCCAGCGGATCGACCTCCGGCGTCAGCTCCTTGCCGAACGCGCGATAGCCCTTCTCGAGCCGCATCGACTCGATCGCGTAGT
>JAWWPE010000063.1:0-3861 GCA_033850895.1 Nocardioidaceae bacterium
GCTGCCACTCCTTGGGGTCCTGGGTGTTCTCGTCCTTCCAGAACTTGTAGCCCTCAGCGGAGCGATCGATGACCAGCTCGGCGCCCATGCTCCGGACGATCTCGGCCTTCTCCGGCGACGAGACGACACACACCGGCGTCGCGCCCCCGTTGAGCGCGAACTGTGTCGCGTACGAACCGAGGCCGCCGGAGGCTCCCCAGATCAGCACGGTGTCGCCCTGCTTCATGTTGGCGCCGTTGGTGGAGACGAGCTGGCGGTATGCCGTGGAGTTGACCAAGCCGGGGCTGGCCGCCTCTTCCCAGGTCAGGTGGTCGGGCTTGGGCATCAGCTGGTTGGCCTTCACGATCGCCAGCTGGGCGAGACCGCCGAAGTTCGTCTCGAAGCCCCAGATGCGCTGCTCGGGGTCCATCATCGTGTCGTTGTGGCCGTCCGGGCTCTCGAGCTCGACCGACAGGCAGTGCGCGACGACCTCACGGCCGGGCTGCCACTTGTTGACGCCGGGGCCCACGCGCAGGACGACGCCGGCGAGGTCGGAGCCGACCACGTGATAGGGCAGGTCGTGCCGCTTGGTGTATTCGGACAGCCGGCCGTAGCGCTCCAGGAAGCTGAACGTCGAGACGGGTTCGAAGATCGAGGTCCACACGGTGTTGTAGTTGATCGCACTGGCCATGACGGCCACGAGCGCCTCACCGGGAGCGAGCTCCGGGATCGGGACGTCATCGAGGTGCAGGCTCTTGCGAGGGTCCTTGTCACGGCTGGCGAGGCCCTCGAACATGTCGACCTCGTCCTTGTGGACGGTGATCCCCTTGTAGGAGTCGGGGAGGGCGATCGCGGCGAAGTCTTCGGCGGAAGTGTCACCGGCGAGGATGGCGTCAAGGATGTTCTGCACGTGGCGTCCTTCTCTAGGGGTCTCCGCGATGTTACCGGCGGGAAACTTGTACGGCTATCGGGAGCCGCTGTGATTCGGCCCTCAGTGGGCGCTGGCCGGCTCGACCAGCTCGACGAGCACTCCGCCGGCGTCCTTCGGGTGCACGAAGTTGACCCGGCTGTCGGAGGTGCCGCGCTTGGGGGCGTCGTACAACAGGCGTACACCTCGCTCGCGAAGCGTTGCGGACACCGCCTCGATGTCGGAGACGCGGTAGGCGAGCTGCTGGATGCCCTGACCGTTGCGGGCGAGGAACTTGGCGATCGTGGATTCCTCGCTCAACGGCGCGAGCAGCTGGATGCAGGAGCCGGAGTCGCCGACCGCGAGCATCGCTTCGCGTACGCCTTGCTCCTCGTTGATCTCTTCGTGGATCGAGTGCAGGCCGAACGTCGAGGCATACATCTCCAGGGCGTCGTCGAGATCGGGTACGGCGATGCCGACGTGGTCGATCGCGAGCAGCAGATGGTCAGGCACGAGGGGGTCGCTGGGCATTCCTTGAGGGTAGAGCAGAGTCCCGGGATCGACAGGGTGATCCGGCGCACACCGAGGGCTCCGGGGTGTTACGTCTGAGTAAAGTGGAGGAACTGTCTTTTGAAGGAGCAGCCCCATGACCCAGTCCGTGATCGTTGCCGGTGCCCGCACCCCGATCGGCCGCCTCCTCGGCGGCCTCAAGACCCTCTCCGGTTCAGACCTCGGTGGCATTGCCATCAAGGGAGCCCTGGAGAAGGCCGGTGTCACCGGCGACCAGGTCGACTACGTGATCATGGGCCAGGTACTCGGCGCCGGCGCCGGACAGGTGCCCGCGCGGCAGGCCGCGTTCAAGGGTGGCATCCCGCTCTCGACGCCGTCGATCACGATCAACAAGGTGTGCCTGTCGGGCATCAACGCCATCGCCCTCGCCGACCAGCTGATCCGTGCCGGTGAGTACGAGATCGTCGTCGCCGGCGGCCAGGAGTCGATGACCCAGGCGCCGCACATGTTGCTTGGATCGCGCGAGGGCACCAAGTACGGCGACACGAAGCTGACCGACCACATGGCGTACGACGGCCTCTGGGATGCGCTGACCGACCAGGCCATGGGCGGCCTCACCGAGCAGATCAACGCCGACGGCCAGAAGCTGACCCGTGAGGAGCAGGACGCGTTCAGCGCCCGTTCGCACCAGCTCGCCGCGACCGCGCAGAAGAAGGGCGTGTTCGACGACGAGATCGTCCCGGTCGAGATCCCGCAGCGCAAGGGTGACCCGATCGTCGTGTCCGCCGACGAGGGCGTACGCGGAGACACCACGACCGAGTCGCTCGGCAAGCTGCGTCCCGCCTTCGACAAGAACGGCACGATCACCGCCGGGTCCGCCAGCCAGATCTCCGACGGTGCGGCTGCCGTGGTCGTCATGAGCAAGGCCAAGGCCGAGGAGCTGGGCCTATCGTGGATCGCCGAGATCGGTGCCGCCGGCGTCGTGGCCGGTCCCGACTCGAGCCTGCAGCTGCAGCCGGCGAATGCGATCGCCAAGGCAGCGGAGAAGGAAGGCATCGCGGTCAGCGACATCGACCTGTTCGAGCTCAACGAGGCGTTCGCCGCGGTCGGCATCGAGAGCACCCGGGCGCTCGGCGTCTCCGAGGAGAAGGTCAACGTCAACGGTGGAGCGATCGCCGTGGGCCACCCGATCGGCGCCAGCGGTGCACGCATCGTGTTGCACCTGGCGCTCGAGCTGGGTCGTCGCGGTGGCGGAATCGGTGCGGCGGCGCTGTGCGGCGGCGGTGGGCAGGGCGACGCTCTGATCATCCGCGTCCCCAAGAAGTAGTCCGGCGGAGGTGACCGGTCGCGCCACCCCGGTGGCCGAGCTCGTCGAGCAGGCCCAGGCCGGGGAGGCCCGAGCCGTCGCACGACTGATCTCGTTGGTCGAGTCCCAGTCGGCAGACGTGCGTGAGGTCAGCGCCGCGCTGTCGCCGCACACCGGCAAGGCGCACATCGTCGGGCTGACCGGGTCGCCAGGAGTGGGCAAGTCAACCTCGACGTCGGCGCTGGTGTCCGCGTTGCGCGCCCTCGACCGTCGCGTCGGCGTGCTCGCCGTCGACCCGACCTCGCCGTTCTCCGGCGGTGCACTGCTCGGCGATCGCATACGTATGCAGGATCATGCGACCGATGACGGGGTCTACATCCGCTCGATGGCGAGCCGGGGCCATCTCGGCGGGCTCTCGGTCGCCGCCCCGCAGGCGCTGCGGGTGCTCGACGCGGCTGGGTGCGACGTCGTGCTCGTCGAGACCGTGGGCGTCGGGCAGTCAGAAGTGGAGGTGTCCGGGCTCGCCGACACGACGATCGTGCTGCTGGCTCCCGGGATGGGCGACGGCATCCAGGCGGCCAAGGCAGGCATCCTCGAGATCGGCGACATCTTCGTGGTCAACAAGGCCGATCGTGACGGTGCCACGTCCACCCGACGCGAGCTGCGGTCAGTGATCTCGATGACGGATCGCCCGGACAATGTGTGGAAGCCGCCGATCGTCCTGACCGTCGCCACGACGGGTGAAGGCGTGGACGAGGTGGCTGACCAGATCACCGCACATCGTCATCATCTTGAGGAGTCGGGTGAGCTCGAGCGTCGTCGGCTGGCCCGCGTACGCCGCGAGATCGAGGCGCTGGCACTCAACGAGGTGCATCAGCGCTTCGGCAACGTATCGGGCGACGCGCGGCTCGACGCACTCGCCGCCGACGTGCTCGCCGGCGTGCTGGACCCGTTCGCCGCCGCTGACACCCTTCTCGACGTGTTGTGAACTCAGTTCGACCGCTCCCGGCGCGCCTCACCCCGTTCTCACCCGCCGTCTGGTGAGAATGGACGCGTGCTGAAGAAGGTCATCACGCTGCTCGTCGTCGGTTTCGGGGTCTACTACCTGCTGACGGCCCCTGCCGGCGCGGCCGATGCGGTCTCCAACGCGTTCGGTGCC
>JAWWPE010000086.1:0-3378 GCA_033850895.1 Nocardioidaceae bacterium
TCCGTGGAGCAGCCGATCCGCGCTGCCGAGGTGGTTGGTGCCCTCTCGCTCGCGACCGACCTCGGCACCGGGCAGCCGCTCGAGCACGCGCTGCGCACCGGCGTGCTCGCGGTCCGCCTCGGCGAGCTCGCCGGAGCATCAGCACGGGAGCTCGCGGACACCTACTACGTCGCGCTCCTCCACGCTTCCGGGTGCACGTCCAACGGGCACGAAGCGGCGTTGCTCTACGGCGACGACATCGAGCACCGAGCGGCGTTCTTTCTCATCGACCCGACCAGCCCGGAGGAAGTGCTGGCGTTCTACCGGGCGCACATCGGGGCGGGCCAACCCCCGGAGGTCCGCGCCGCGCTCATCGAGGACGCGATCGCCAACGCAGGCCCTCGCGCGCGCGACGCGTTTGCTGCGATGTGCGAGGTTGCGCAGCGGTTCGCGGGGTGGCTCGACCTCGCCTCCAGCATCCAGGCCGCGCTGGAGTACGTCTTCGCGCGCTGGGACGGACGTGGATTCCCTGGCGTCAGCGGCGACGCGATCCCATTGCCGATGCGTCTCTTGCACGTGGCGCGCGACATCTCACTCTTTCTCTCGGCCGCCGGCCCCGACGAGGCACGGGGCGTGCTCGAACGGCGAACCGGTACCGCGTACGAGCCTCGGCTGACGGAACTCGCCCTGCAGAACTTCGACGAGCTCCTCGCCGGGCTGGACGAAACACGGATGTGGGAACAGGTGCTCGAGATCGAGCCGTTCCCGCAGCTCTGGATCGCAGGCGAGCGGGTCGACGCCGCGTTCATGGCCATCGCTGCGCTCACCGGTCTGAAGTCCCCGTGGCTTCGCGAGCACTCGACGGAGGTGGCCGAGCTCGCGGAGGCCGCCGCCTGGCGTCTGGGACTGCCGGCTGCCGTCGTGACACTTCTGCGGCGCGCCGCACTCGCGCAAGACCTCGGACGCGTCGGCGTGTCGAACGCGATCTGGGAGAAGGCCGGGCCGCTCGGCTTCGGAGAGTGGGAGCGCGTGCGACTCCACCCTCATTTCACGGAGCGCGCGTTCGCACAGTCGCAGGAGCTCGCTCCGATCGGAATACTCGCCGGGTCACACCACGAGCGGTTGGACGGCTCCGGCTACCACCGCGGCACACGAGCGCCGGGACTCGATCAGGCCTCCCGCATCCTCGCCGCGGCCGACTGCTACGCGGCGATGCGCGAGGCGCGGCCATACAGGGCCGCTCTCTCTGCATCGGCGGCCGAGGCGGAGCTGATGCAGGAGGCCGCGGCAGGACGCCTCGACCCGGAGGCGATCGACGCTGTGCTCGTCGCAGCGGGGCATCGGGTGCCGCAACGACCTCGCGAGCTTCCGTCGGGGCTGACTCAGCGCGAGCTGGAGATCCTGCTCGTGCTCGTGCGCGGCAAGTCCAACCAGCAGATCGCAGCGGATCTCCGCATCTCGGCGAAGACGGTCGGAAACCACGTTCAGCACCTCTACGAGAAGACAGGCGTTCGCAGCCGCGCAGCGGCCACGCTCTGGGCGTTCGAGCACGACCTCGTTCGCAGCGCATAGGGCATTCGCCCCATTCCCCCAGGGCGTCCGGGGTCGCACACTCGCTGCACCATCGGCGTCACCCAGGCGCCGAGAACCGCAGAGGAGTAAAGAGATGATCCTGGCAACGACGCAGGTCGAGGATTTCGACCGCTTCCTGAACATCTTCTCGACCACGGGCGCCGAGAAGCGAAGGCAGCACGGTTCCAAGGGCGCGACCGTCTTCCGCGATCCGAACGAAGCCGACCGCGTCTGGGTGCTCTTCGACTGGGATGCCGACGGCTGGCAGAGCTTCGTCTCCGACCCGGACGTCCCTCCCATCCTGAAGGAAGCCGGGCACAAGGGCCGCCCCCAGGCCGCGGGGCTCGGCGGCACCTACGACGCCTGAAGGAGAGAGCGCAATGGACGAATCGACTTCAACTCGCAGGATCAAGGTGGGCGTGATCACGGACCAGACCGGCGCCCTCTCCTTCATGGGTGTCGCCAACGCGAACGTGGCGAAGCTGGTCATCGACGACATCAATGCCAAGGGTGGTCTGCTGGGCCGAGAGATCGAGCTCCACCTCGAGGACAGCGAAACCACAGATAGCGTCGCGGAAGCCAAGGCGACGAAGCTCGTCGAGCAAGACGACGTCGATGTGATCTTCGGTGGCATCTACAGCTCGACGAGGCAAGCCATCAAGGGCCCGGCGGTGATCGAGGGCAAGAAGCTCTACATCTACCCCGAGCAATACGAGGGGCAGGAGTCCGACCCGCTCATCTTCTGCACAGGGCCGGTACCGGCACAGCAGGTTGAGCCGCTGATTCCCTGGCTGATGCAACGCACGGGAGCGAGGAAGTTCTATCTGCCGTCAGCGGACTACATCTGGCCGCACACGCTGAACGACAAGGTCCGTGAGGCCGTGACGGCGAACGGCGGTGCGATCGTCGGAGAGGAGTACTTTCCCCTCGACCACACCGACTACGCCGAGACCGTCGACAAGATCACGTCCAGCGGTGCAGACGCGGTCTTCAACACGATCGTGCCGCCCGGGCTCACACCGTTCCTCGAACTGCTTTACGAGTCTGGCTTCACAAGAAAAGGTGGATCCCTCGTCTGCACGTACTTCGACGAGAACTTCCTGAACTTGGTGCCGGCCGCACACGTGGAGGGCCTGTACAGCTGCCTCGACTACTACCAGAGCGTCAGCGATCCGTTCAGCGCCGAACTGATCCGTGAGTACGACAAGCACTATCCGGGCAACGCCAAGTTCACCGCCGGGAGTGCGTGTTCAGGGATGTACCGAGGCCTGAAGCTCTGGGAGGCTGCCGTGACCGAGGCAGGCTCGCTCGAGCAAGCACACGTGATCGAGGCGCTCGACCACGCGAAGATCGCCGAGGGGCCGGGTGGGCCGGCCCAAATGGTGCCCGGTCAGCATCACGTTCGGATGAACATGTACATCGCCCAGGCAAGAAACGGTCACTTCGAGGTCGTCGAGAACCTGGGAACCATCGATCCAAACGAACAGGAAGTCGGGTCTGAATCCCCGCTTCTCAGTCCCGTGATGACAGCCTGAGAGCTCCAGGTTCGCCGGGCAGTCTCGGGGCGCGCGGCGCCCGCAGGGACTGCCCGGCAGCGACGCCAGGTTGAACACGCCCGCGTAACTCCTTGCGAATCGGCGCCATTGGTTGCGTCCGCTCGCTATTGGCGTCCCGCAGCAGGGGAGGCACAGCGGGTCGAGACGCCGCTGCAGAACTGGTTCCGGACGGCGCGCCAGCAGGTCGAGTCCGAGGACGCCGTGATCCCAGCCGGCGCGCGCGTCGGGATGATGTTGGGCTCGGCGAACTGCTGAAGCGCAATCGAGCTGC
>JAWWPE010000059.1:0-4681 GCA_033850895.1 Nocardioidaceae bacterium
ACCTGACGCAGGCATCCGACAAGGCGGCCCCGCGCGTCACGATCACGCACCACCCCGACGTGCGCCGTTCGCTGCTGACGCAGAAGGCGTACGCCGAGGGCCTGCGCTCGCTCGCGATGTATGCCGCGACGTGGCAGGACGACGTCATCATCAAGGAAGCTGCGGGTGAGGACGCATCGCTGTCCGAAGCCATCAACGACCTGCTGCTGCCGCTCGTCAAGGGCTACGGCTCGGAGCGCTCGTGGGTCACGCTCGGCACCGAGTCGCTGCAGACGTTCGGTGGATCGGGCTTCCTCCAGGACTACCCGATCGAGCAGTACGTCCGCGACGCCAAGATCGACACGCTCTACGAGGGCACCACGGCGATCCAGGGCCAGGACCTGTTCTTCCGCAAGATCGTCAAGGACAAGGGCCAGGCGCTGGGCTACCTCGCCAACGAGGTGCAGACATTCGCGCAGAGCGAGGCCGGCAACGGTCGCCTCAAGGTCGAGCGTGAGCTGCTCGCCAAGGGACTCGAGGACGCGCAGGCGATCATTGCTGCGACGTTCACGGACCTGATGTCGGCCAACCCCGCCGACGAGAACGGCGACATCAACAACATCTACAAGGTGGGCCTCAACACCACCCGCCTGGTCTATGTCCTTGGCGACCTGACCGTCGCGTGGCTGCTGCTGCGTGGCGCCGAGGTCGCGCTCGAGAAGCTGGGCGGCGAGGTTTCTGCCGCCGACAAGAGCTTCTACGAGGGCAAGGTCGCCGCGGCGTCGTTCTTCGCGCGCAACGTCCTCCCGCTGCTCGCCGGCGAGCGGGCGATCGCCGAGAACATCGACAACTCGATCATGGAGCTCGACGAAGCCGCGTTCTGATCGGCAGCTGTCCAACCGGCGAAGCCCCCGCAGCCCTTGGCTGCGGGGGTTTCGTCACGGTTGGCGAGGTTCGCTGTGCGAAAGTTGCTCTGTGAAGCCGATCAGCCCCCTGTGGTACACCGCGGCGTTTTTCTTCGCACTCGGCAGCATCATGTTGGGGGCGGCGGTCGCTTCAGGCAGCTGGGGCCCCGTACGCGATGCCACCCTGCACTCCCCGGCCCACCGCATCGACGCGGCCAACCGAAGCGTCGCCGTCTTCACCGACACGCCGCAACCCGATCGCAAGATCACCTGCCGGGCCATCGGACCGGGCAAGGAGGTCACCACGATCCAGAAGGCGGCACTGGCGATCACCGTCGAGAGTGAGGGCGACCAATGGCACCTGCTCGCACTTCTCCCGGAGGGTCGCGACGGCATCCGCGTCACCTGCACCCCGGATGATCGCCGGAACGACGACGCCAACTATGACTACGCGATCATCAACGGCTTCGAGTCCAGGAGCAACGCCGGCAAGGGGATCTCGATCCTCGGCGTGGTGGGCGGGGTCGCCGCGATGGCGTACATCTACTACCTCAACCGTCGGCGCCGCATTTACGCCGCCCTCGATGCCACCACCACCGAGGCCGACTGACTCAGCCGATCAGCGTGGCCTTGGGCCTGACGACGCAGAACTCGTTGCCCTCGGGATCGGCCAGCACGACCCAGGACTCCTCGCCGGTCTGACCGACGTCGACGTGCCGGGCTCCGAGCGCCAGCACCCGCTCGATCTCCGCGTCGCGGTCCTCGGCCCCGGTGGTCAGGTCGAGGTGCAGACGATTCTTGGTCGTGTGCGGCTCGCCCGCCGGCATGAAGCAGATGCCGAAGAGCGCATCGACCGACGGACCGATGACGACCTCGCGCTCCCGCTCGGACAAGATCCGCCAACCGAGCACGGCCGACCAGAATGCTGCCAGACCGGGCAGGTCCTCGGCGTCGATGACGACGTGATGCGGTCTCAGGGGCATGTCGTCACCCTAGGAGGTGGGTGCCAGTAACGTGACGCCATGACCTGGCGCACCGACGACATACCTGACCTCACCGGCAAGCGCGCCGTCATCACCGGCGTGACCGGCGGCCTCGGGCTCGCCACCGCGATCGAGCTGGCACGGCACGGTGCCGACCTGGTGATCACGGCCCGCAACCCCACCAAGGCCGATGACGCCGTCGCTCGCATCGAGAAGGACGTTCCGAGCGCCAAGGTCGACGTCGTCTCCCTCGATTTGGCCAGCCTCGCCGACACCACCCGCGCCGCCCGCGAAGTCGTCGCGACGTACGACCGGGTCGACATCCTGGTCAACAACGCGGGGGTCATGGCGACGCCGAAAGGTCAGACCGCCGAGGGCTTCGAGCTCCAGATCGGCACCAACCACCTTGGGCACTTCGCCTGGACGGCAACCCTCTGGCCGCTCCTGGCCAGCAGCGGTGCGCGGATCGTGACGGTGTCCTCGTTCATGCACCGGAGCGTGACCAACATCGACCTGCGCAGCCTGACCAAGGAGGGCTCGCCCAGGCGCTACGGCCGCTGGAAGTCATATGGCGAGTCCAAGCTCGCCGACCTGTTGTTCGCGGTGGAGCTCGACCGGCGTGCGAAGGCCTCCGGGGTGCCCGTGGTCAGCGTGGCCGCCCACCCCGGCTACGCCTCGACCAACCTGACGAAGCCGGCCGCCGGGTCCAAGGCGTGGGTCGTCCCAGGGGTGGCCATGCACCAGGTCAGCAAGATCCTCGGCCAGTCCGCCGCCCACGGTGCCTGGCCGCTGTTGATGGCCGCGACCGACCCCGAGCTGACCGGCGGGGAGTACCTCGGGCCGTCCGGATTCAGCGAGATGCGCGGCCGTCCGAAGCGCGTGGGGATGACCCGTACGGCCCGCGACGAGACCCTTGCCGCAGCGCTGTGGACGGCGTCGGAGGCCGCTACCGGCATACCGTTCGAGGTCTGAACGCCGGTGTGGGATCGCCCACACGGACGCCGTCTGAGTGGGTCTTCGGCGTCAGGTTGACGTAACGTCGAGGCCAATGATCCGAGACATGACGCACCAAGACTTTGACAGCATCGTCGACCTCAACCAGAACGCCCTCGAAGGCGTCGGCCCGCTCGACAACGAGGGCCTCTCGCTTCTCGTCAAGATGTCGGACCAGGCCCTCGTGGTCGACCACGGCGACGGCGACATCGCCGGCTTCGTGATCACGCTCCCGCCGGGTGCCGAGTACGACTCGAGCCGCTACCGATGGTTCGAGGACAAGCTCGTCGACAACTACGTCTACCTCGACCGGATCGTCGTCTCCGACGACCACCGCCGTGAGGGTGTGGCCTCAAGGCTGTACGAAGAGGTCGAGGGCGAGTTGCCCATCGCGCTCGAGGTCTACGAGACGAATGACATCTCGCTCGCCTTTCACGAGAGCCGCGGCTTCGAGGAGGTCGGCGCCCTGACCGACAACGGCACCACCAACCTGATGCTGGTCCGCGAGCCCGACCAGGCCTGACCCACCCTCGTACGCCCTGACGGCGCGCGCACCGGCTCTCGGTGTTCGCGCCGTTTTTGCTGTCCACCGGGCTCGTGTCGTGGCACTCTGGTCTCCCAGCCAGCCCGAGCCGCAAGGATGCGTCATGGCCATCGACGAACCGCCCCGCCCGCAAAGCGGACGCTCAGAACCTCCCCCACCGCAGCAGGGTCAGACCAGCGCCGAGCGTGGCCCCAACATGACCGATCTCGAACGTGAGATCCAGAGCAGCAAGAGCATGCCGCAGAAGCTCCTCGCGGCGGCCAATCCGAAGCTCTACTTCGGCATGGTGAAGGAGTATCCCGCGGGCATCAAGCAGTTCCTGTGGCTGTGCCTCGGCATCCTCTACCCCTTCTGGCTGATCGGCGTGCTGATCGCCTGGCCGGTCATCATGGTCTTCAAGGGAGTCGGATGGGTGCTGTTCCAGATCTGGTGGTTCTGCACCGGTTGGTTCTGGAAGCGGCTGGGCGGCGAGAAGCCGGACGCCGAAAGGCGCAAACAGATCGACGCCGACCGGCAGGCCAAGATCGAGCAGATCCGCGCCGAGCGCTACGAATGAGGCTGCTTCCCAAGCGGAAGTCCGGCGCCACGATGTCCGTCGTCCCGGACCGCCCGCTGCTGCCGACCGAATCCCTCACCGCGACCGTCACGCTCGACGAACAGCTTGACGACGTCACCGATGCGCGGATCGAGATCGGCTACCTCAACACCTACAAGTACGAATGGGCGCCGGCGACCAGCTCGAGCATCACGATGTCCGGCACCTACGGAGGCCCGGGCGGCTACAAGGACGCGACCGATTTCGTGCACGTGATTGATGAACCGCTCGTCTTCGCCGGCGGCACCTTGATGGCCGGCACCCATTCGGCGACGCTGCGCCTGCCGTCCTGGTCGCCCGGATCCTCGTCCGCCGTCGCCTGGGTCGCCCGGCTCAAGGTTGAGCGCAAGGGCAAGGACCCCGAGGCAGAGGCACACTTCGCCGTCCTCACGCCGGCGCCTGATCCGCTGCCGACGGAGTCGCGGCTCGTGCAGGGTGAGCGCGCGATGGCCAACAGCATCCACTTCGGGCTCGTCACGGACGCCCTGGCCTACCGCGCGGGCAGCGTGGTCCGCGGCACGATCTCGGTCACGCCGGGCGAACCCGTGACCAAGTCGGCGAGGGCCGATGTGCGCTTCTTCCGGCAGCAGATCTCCCACCCCCTCGAGCGCAATCCATCACCTCGGATCGAGTGGTTCAGCCGACCACATGTCACCGTCGCTGAGGATCTCGCGCTCCAGCA
>JAWWPE010000161.1:0-5077 GCA_033850895.1 Nocardioidaceae bacterium
GGGAGCAGCAAGGTGGTGGGTACCGAGCCGGTGTGGCCGCCACCCTCGCCGCCCTGGATCATCACCGCATCGGCACCCCACGAGGCAACCTTCACCGCGTGCTTCGGCAGGCCGACGCTGGGGATGACCACGATGTCGTGCTCCTTGAGCTTCGCGATCAGCTCCGGCTTCGGTGCAAGGGCGAACGAGGCGACCTTCACGCCGTGCTCGATCAGCAGGTCGCAGCGGGCTGGGGCGTCGGCGGCGTCGGCCCGGAGATTGACGCCGAAGGGCTGGTCGGTGCGTTGCTTGACGTCGACGATGGCCCGCTCGAGCTCTTCGAGGGTCATCGTCGCCGACGCCAGGATGCCGAGGCCGCCGGCGTTGGCGGTGCCGCTGACCAGGCTCGGCCCGGCGACCCAACCCATACCGGTCTGCACGACCGGGTGCTTGATGCCGATCAGCTCGGTGAGCGGGGTGGACAGCAGCTGGTCGATCATCGCTGTGGCACCTCTCGGTCGCGGAGCTCCTTGGGGTCGAGCAGCTCGCGGATCAGGGTCAGCTCTTCGGTGGTGGGTTCGCGGGTGTCGGGTACGTCGCCGGCGGCGTGGATCTCGCACCCGCTGGCCTCACGTACCTCCTCGATCGTGACGCCCGGATGCACCGAGACGAACTGCAGGGTGTGGTCCGGACCGTTGAAGTCGAAGACGCCGAGATCGCTGACGAGCCGTCCAGCATGGTGGAACTTGGTCGCCGCGGGGCCGGCCGCCTCCGCGCGGGTGAAGCCGACGCCGGAGACGATGTCGACCTGCTCGACCACGACCCGGGTCGAGTGCTTGGGCACCCAGTAGGACGTCTTGTTGTTGACGGTGTTGCCCGGGGCGCCACGTACGCCGAGGAGCTGGCGGGTGGGCTTGTCCCACGGGCCGATCGCGGAGATGTTCTGGTTGCCGTGCCGGTCGACCTGGGTGGCGCCCATCATGACGTGCCGCTTGCCGTACGGGACGACGTGCTCGAGGACGTGGCGGAACGGCATCCAGCCCTCGACGACATCGGCGGTCTGGCCCAGCGGGGGAGTGCCGCGAAGGATGCGGGCTTCGCCGTCGGTCAGCATCAGCAGCGGGTTGCTGGTGTTCTTGGCGAGCCGGGCGCCGAGCGTCGGCAGCAGTCCCATCGGGCTGCCCATGATCTCGCCGTCGTCGGCGAAGCAGTCGGCGATCGCGACGGCGCAGTACTCGGCTCGAGTCACATCGGTCATTCGGCTGCCTCTTCCTGGAACGCGGTGACGGCGGCTTGGTAGGCGGCCTCGTCGCCGGAAAGGAACCGTTCCTCGAAGGCGGCCCAGTCCTCGGGGGTCTTGGCGGCGGTGGCGTACGCCTTCTGGAACTTCTCGTCCCGCCCGTAGGTCGGGGTGCAGTCGGTGAAGTGGGCGCCGTTCGGTGTCTCGACCACGCCGGCGACCATCGTCCGGTTGATCAGCAGGCTTTGCAGGGGAGCGTCGACGGTCAGGCCGGCGGAGTCGATGATCTGCTCAGTGGAGACGTATGCCTCGCGCGCGGCCATGCAGAACAGATCGTCGAAGTAAGGATCCGGTCCGAGGTACTGGGCGTTGCCGTGCTCGTCAGATCGGTTCATGTGTACGAGGGCCACGTCGAGATTGAGCGCGGGCACGGCGACCAGCTCTTCCGTGTCGTCGTACGGTGACTGCACCGTTCGGAGGTCCTTGTCGTTCTCCAGCACCGCAGAGCCGAGGCCGGCGCGCATCGGCAGGAACGAGATGCGCTGTGCGGCGGCGCGCAGGCCGGTCTGGAACATGCCCTCATCCCACTCGCGGAACTTCGCGGTGCCGTCGACGCGCGCCTTGCTGAACAGCGGCTCCAGCGGGATCGAGTCGAGCGTCGCGAACGCGTACGTCACCTTGCTGGCCTTACCTGCGGCGAGCAGCAGGCCTACGTCGGGGCCGGCGTACGACACGATGTGCAGGTCCTTGAGGTCGCTGCGCAGGATCGCGCGTACGAGGGCCATCGGCTTGCGGCGTGAGCCCCAGCCGCCGATGCCGACCGTCATGCCGTTCTCGATGCGGCCGATGACCGCGTCGATCGTCAGCTCCTTCGACGGCGCTCTCACTTCTTGGCCTTGTCAGTACCAGCGAACGTGTCGCGGAGCTCATCGCTCACGCCCATCAGGTTGAGCTCCATCGTGAATCCTTGCTCGAATCGGTAACTGTGGTTGACGTCGATCGGGTCAATGCCGTTGAGCGCCTCCTTGGCGGCGCGGATGACTCGGCCGTCCTTCGCGGCGACTTCGCCGGCGAGGCTGAGCGCGAGGTCGTCGAGCTCGGCCCGGGGCACCACCGCGTACACCGAACCGTGCTGGATGAGGTCGGCCGCCGGGATCGTGCGAGCGGTGAAGTAGAGGGTGCGCATCAGGTGTTGTGGCACGAGTCGGGCCATGTGGGTGGCGGCGCCGAGCGCGCCCTGGTTGACCTCGGGCACCCCGAAATATGCGTCGTCGCTGGCCACCACGATGTCGGCGTTGCCGACCAGGCCGACCCCGCCGCCGACGCAGAAGCCGTTGACGGCGGCGATCACCGGGACGGCGCACTCATACACGGCCTTGAACGCGGCGAAGCAGCCCTTGTTGGCCCCGATCAGCGCGTCGAAGCCCGTGGTGTTCTGCATCTCCTTGATGTCGACGCCCGCGTTGAAGCCCTTGCCTTCGGCGCGCAGGATCACGACCTTGACGGCCGAATCGTCCGCGACCGCGTTGAGGGCGCTGGCCACGTCGTACCAGCCCTGCACGGTGAGGGCGTTGACCGGTGGCTGGGCCATCGTGACGACAAGGATCCCGTCGTCGCGCAGCTCGCTGGTGACCGCAGACATGGAGACCCTTTCGTACACAACCAAGCACTTGCTTGGTACTGTAGCAGCATGGCTCTCACGATCGACCTCACCGGCCGGGTTGTCCTCGTTACCGGCGGCTCGCGTGGAATCGGCCGCGGCATCACTGAGTCCTTCGTGTTCGCCGGCGCCACCGTCGTCACCTGCGCCCGTTCTGAAGCCGATCCGTTTCCCGGCACGACGCATGTGCAGTGCGACGTACGTGACCCGGAGGCCGTGCAGGCCATGGTCGACGGCATCGTGGCCGCGCACGACCGGCTCGATGTCCTGGTCAACAACGCCGGCGGGGCGCCGAGCGCACTTGCCGCCGAGGCCTCGCCGAGGTTCCACGACAAGATCATCGGCCTGAATCTGAGCGCGCCATTGCTGGTCGCCCAGGCCGCCAATCGGGTGATGCAGCAGCAGGGGAGCGGCGGTTCGATCGTCAACATCTCCTCGATCAGCGCCCACCGCGGCGCACCCACGATCGCCGCGTATGCAGCCGCCAAGGCGGGTATCGACTCGTTGACCCGGAGCCTGGCGATGGAGTGGGCGCCGAAGGTCAGGGTGAACGCGATCGACGTCGGTCTCTGCCGTACCGAGCAGACCGACGACCACTACGGGGGTGACGAGCGGGTCGCCAAGATCGAGGCGACGATTCCGCTCGGCCGGATGGCTCGCCCCGACGAGGTCGGCAATGTCGCCGTGTTCCTGGCCAGCGACCTCGCTTCGTACGTCAGCGGCGCCACCGTCGGCTGCGACGGTGGCGGCGAACCCCCGATCTTCCTGCACGTCTGAACTCTCGTCTGACCACCCCGAAGGAGCAGCACTGTGACCCGTCTTCTCGAAGGCCGTATTGCCATCGTCACCGGCGCGGGCCGCGGGATCGGCCGGGCGCACGCGCTCGAGCTGGCTCGCCAGGGCGCGAAGGTCGTGGTCAATGACTTCGGTGTCTCGTTGGCCGGCGAGAAGGAGGAGTCACCCGCCGACGCGGTCGTGGCGGAGATCGAGGCGCTGGGTGGCGAGGCCGTCACCAATGGCGCAGACGTCGCGGACTTCGCCCAGGCCGAGGCGATGGTGCGGCAGGCGATCGACACCTTCGGCGGACTCGACATCCTGGTCAACAACGCCGGCTTCGTCCGCGACCGGATGCTGGTCAACACGTCGGAGGACGAGTGGGATGCGGTCATCCGGGTCCACCTCAAGGGACACTTCGCGCCGTTGCGGCATGCAGGTGCGTACTGGCGCGCCGAGTCCAAGGAGGGTCGTCAGCGCGATGCCCGGGTCATCAACACCTCGTCGGGCGCCGGGCTCCAGGGCTCGATTGGCCAGACGACGTACTCCGCGGCGAAGGCCGGTATCGCAGGTATGACGCTGGTCGCTGCTGCCGAGATGAGTCGCTACGGCGTCACGGTCAACGCCATCGCCCCGGTGGCGCAGACCCGGATGACCGAGGGGGCGTTCGACACCTCGCAGATGGCGAAGCCGGAGGACAACTCGCCGATCGTCGCCTGGCTCGCCTCGGTCGAGTCCGCTGACGTCACGGGTCGTGTCATCGAGATCGACGGCGGCCAGCTCTGTGTCGAGCAGGGTTGGAGCCACGGCCCGAAGCGCGACATCGGCCGGCGCTGGGAAACCGCGGAGGTCGGCAGCGCGTTGCGCGAGCTGATCGCTGCGGCGGCGGCACCGGAGCCGGTGTACGGCACCAGTTAGTCCCAGCCTGCCAAGCCCGACTACTCCCAGTACACCTAGCTGCGTCAAGCCGCCTTTGCGAGTGCTGGGTGGCGAGATGCACGATGGGCCTCCCACTCCGCGGCGATCCGTTTCCGCTTCACGAATCAGAGGATCAACCAAATCAAGGTGAACGTAGACGCGAGCAGGGCCGTGGCGAGACTGCGCCAGACCGAATATCCGCTGAGACACCGACTACGCCGGTAGCTGGCGACTGCTGCCGCCATGCCCGGCACAACGGCGACTATTGCCAGCAAGATGAAAGATCGATCGGGAACGAGATATGTCGTATTCGTTGAGAGCGAGAACGTAACTAGGCATTCGCGCGAGCCCGCTCGCAGCCGGCTTCCTTTCAGCGGAGACCAGAAGATGCAAAGCGGAGCATCCAGTCAAGCCGCAACTCAATGCGCCTAGCGGGGTTGCTACTCGAAATTGCGACCGTTGGTCTTCAGCGGAGGCGAGTGGCCAGGCCTTCCGCCCGAGCGATG
>JAWWPE010000184.1:0-5900 GCA_033850895.1 Nocardioidaceae bacterium
TCTGCAACCCTGTCGCGTCGCGGCTGATGCCGGGCGTGCAGACGTACGGGTCCGCAGGCGGTGGCCGCACCGAGTGGTACGCCGCGCGTGACGTACGCCGGCTCGTCACGGCGTCGGCGACCTGGGAGGGGGACGATCTCGGTGCGCTGGCCCCGGTGATCCCCGCCGTACGCTTCGGCTTCGCCTCCTCGCCGGCACAGCCCACCGTGACAACCCTCACCTCGTACGTTCGTGACTGATCCCCGCGAGTAGATTGCGAATCATGCAGATCACCACCGAGACCGAGCTGCGAGAGCTGCTTGGGACCCCCGCCCAGCGTGTGATCGACAAGGACCGCCAGGCGTTCAGCCCCGAGCACCGCGCGTGGCTGGCTGCCTCGCCGTTCTGTCTCGTCGCGACGTCGGACCCCGACGGCACCTGTGACGTCTCGCCGAAGGGCGATCCGGCCGGCTTCGCGTTGATCGTCGACGACACAACGCTGGCTCTGCCTGAGCGTCCGGGCAACAAGCGCGCCGACGGTTTCGCCAACCTCCTGCGCAATCCGCACGTCGGCCTGATCTTCTTCGTGCCGGGCCGCGGCGACACGCTGCGGGTCAACGGTCGCGCGCGGTTGCTGACCGATGCGCCGTACGCCGATCAGATGGTCGTCAAGGGACACCGCCCCACCGTGATCGTCGAGGTCGCCGTCGAACAGATCTTTTTCCACTGCTCCAAGGCGTTCCTGCGCTCCAAGCTCTGGGACCCTTCGACCTGGGCGCCCGATTCCGTCCCCAGCCGGGCACAGATCGCCAAGGCCATGGAACGACCCAACGACACGATGGAAGAGCTCGAGACCTACTACGGCGAGCAGTACGCCAAGGGCCTCTACTGACTCAGCGGAAGCCTGCGCCGGACGCGGGCGGTTTGCGTACCTTCTCGCCCTTGGCCCGTGCGGCATCGGCCAGATCGGCCTGGAAGGTCAGCATCCTCTCGGTCAGCTCGGCATCACCGACGGCGAGGATGCGTACTGCCAGCAGCCCGGCGTTGCGGGCATTGCCGATCGACACCGTCGCGACCGGGACGCCGGCCGGCATCTGGACGATCGAGAGCAGCGAGTCCATGCCGTCGAGGTGCTTGAGCGCGACCGGTACGCCGATGACCGGCAGCGGCGTGACGGCGGCGAGCATGCCGGGCAGGTGGGCCGCTCCCCCGGCGCCCGCGATGATCACCTCGATGCCACGACCGTGGGCGTCGCGACCGTAGGCCAGCATCTCGTCGGGCATCCGGTGCGCGGAGACCACATCGGCCTCATAGGCGATGTCGAACTCAGCGAGGGCGTTCGCGGCGGCCTCCATCGTGGGCCAGTCCGAGTCCGACCCCATCACGATTCCGACGCGAGCGCTCATAAGTGGGTCCCTTCGGTGAACAGTGCCGCAGCGTGACGTGCCCGAGTGAGCACGTCATCGAGGTCAGGGCCGTATGCGGTGACATGGCCGACCTTGCGGCCCGCCTTCACCGCCTTGCCGTACAGATGGATCTTGACATCGGGTTCGGCCGCGAGCACGACGGCGCGCTGCGCCTCGAGGTCGTCGACCGCCCCGCCCAGGATGTTGACCATGACCGACCAGGGCTCGCGTGCCTCGGCGCTGCCGAGCGGGAGGTCGAGGACGGCGCGGAGGTGGTTCTCGAACTGGCTGGTGTGCGCTCCGTCGATCGACCAGTGGCCGGTGTTGTGCGGGCGCATCGCCAGCTCGTTGACGAGCAGGCGTCCGTCAGTGGTCTCGAACAGCTCGACCGCAAGGATCCCGGTGACGTCGAGCTCGGTGGCGATGCGGACCGCCATGGCGCGGGCCTCCGCCTCCAGCGCCGGGTCCAGGTCGGGCGCCGGCGCGATGACCTCCGAGCACACCCCGTCGACCTGGCGTGACTCCACGATCGGATAGCTGCTGGTCTCGCCGGACGGCGAGCGGGCGACCAGCGCCGACAGCTCCCGTCGGAAGTCGACGAGCTCCTCGGCGAGCAGCGCCCGGCCCGAGGCGAATGCCTCGTCGGCGTCGGCCGCCGAACGTACGACCCACACGCCCTTGCCGTCGTAGCCCCCGCGCGTCGTCTTCACCACCGCCGGATAGCCGAAATCGGCGAGCTCACCTTGCGAGGTGACCAGTCGGAAGCGCGGGCAGGGTATCGCCATCTCGGAAAGTCGCGCTCGCATTTCGGCCTTGTCCTGCGCGAACAACAGCGCATCCGGGCCGGGACGACACGCGTGCCCCTCGGACAGCAGTGCCCGCAGGTGCTCGGGGGGTACGTGCTCGTGGTCGAACGTCACGACCGGTGCATCGGCGACGACAGCGCGCAGCGTGTCGAGGTCGGTGTAGTCGCCGACGAGGTGGTCGGGGATGACCTGCGCGGCCGACACGTCTGGCGCCTCGGCCAGCAGCCGGATGTGCACGCCGAGCCCGACCGCCGCCTGTTGCATCATCCGGGCCAGCTGACCGCCGCCGATGACTGCGAGCTGGACCTGTGGGGACGGGAACGGTGGCACGAGATCAGCCTACCGAGACCGGAAGCCGCGGCGTTCGCTCACGGTGATCGGCGAGACGTTGCCGAATCCGCGCAACGCCCGGGGCGGGAGCGTACGCAGATCGAACTCGTCACCGAGCGACGCCGCCGTCACGTCGTCGACCAGCACCCGGTTGCTGCGGGCCACGTGCGAGAGGCGTGCGGCCAGGTTGACCGGCGGGCCGAACACATCGCCCAGGCGGCTGATCACCGAGCCCGTAGCCATGCCCACCCGGATGTCGGGGAGCTCATCGCGCGAACCGATCTGCCGGACGATGTCGAGGGATGTGCGCGTGCCCTCAGGGGCGGTGGCGGTCACGAACAGCACGGCGTCACCCATGGTCTTGATGACCCGGCCGCCGTGGGCCGTCACGATGTCGGCGCAGCGGGTCTCGAAGTCCTCGACGAGGGCACCGAGGCTCGAGTCGTCGAGGTGGTTCGACAGCAAGGTGAAACGCGACAGGTCAGCGAAGCCGACCGTCATCACGGTCGAGAGCAGCTCCTCGTCGGCTGCGCCCAGCGCCTCGATGCGCGCGGCTGCCGCGGCGAGGTGGCGCCGCCAGGCATAGATGATCAGCTCTTCGAAGCCCGGCGCCGCCGTCGTGGCCAGCTCGACCGCCGCCTGCAACCGGCTACCGGACTTGCCGTCCTCGACGTCGTGCTCGACCTGTTCGACGAGGGTTGACACCTGCCAGTCGGCGAGCCGGGACATCGTGTGACCCAGCGCCCGGGTCATCCGGAACGCCGTCTTCTCGTCGAGCACGCCGGACTCGATCGCGGAGGCCACGATCGACACCGCGCGTACGTCCGCGTCGCCGTAGGCCACGCTGTCACCGGTGTCGGGGAAGCCGAGCGCACGCCACAACCGTTGACCCTCGTCGAGGCTGAGTCCGCCCTTCTCGACCACCTCGGCGCTGGTCAGTGCGAGGTCGCCGCCCAGGATGAGACCGGCGAGCGTGTCGCGGAGCTCAGACCGATTCATCACTCGCCGTCTTGCCGCCATCCTGCTTCTCGAACACCAGGTTGGTCACCGTGCGGTGGAACGCCTCGATGTGCGGGATGTCCTTGAGCTCCAGTCCGGCCTGCTCGCTGGCGTCGTGGATGATCAGCGTGCCGCAGCCGAGGATGCGATCGTTGAGGTTCTTCTCGAACGCGACGTCATTGATCCGGCTCAGCGGGATGACCCGACCGGTACGGGTCAGCAGCCCCTTCTGCTCCACGATGCGCTTGTTGGTCAGCGTGTAGGTCCACGAGAACCACTTCAGGAACGGCAGCACCGTGCCCCAGATGATCAGCACGAGGGCGACCGCGAGGATCACCCAGCGGACTGCGCCTCCGGCCGAGTCGGTCGCCTTTGCCGCCGCGAAGCCCCCCAGGCCGGCCACGACGATCAGGATCAGGAACGGGATGAACAGCACCTTCACGTGGGTGCGGGTGGTGGCAATCGTCTGCTCACCATCGATCATCAGCTTGCGAGGAAGGCTCATTTCTCGATTTTGTCACGTCGCCGGTCGTACGTGGGTGATATCGCCTGCGCTGATCGCGCGGCCGTCCACCAGCAGGCGCCCGAGCTCGTCGATTCCGGTCGCCTGGCCCTCGAGCAGCTCATCGTTGGGCAGCTCCACCCGCACCCGGGTGCCGAGCGTGATGCAGCGCCGGATGTAGGAGTCGCGGATGCCGGCGCCGGGGTCACCGTCCGACGCCGTCCAGGCGCGGTAGAGCGCCTCGAGGTTGCGGAGGTACGTCCGCAGGATGATCGAGCGGTTCGTCTCGGCGGCGCCCTCGAGCTCCAACGAGGTCGCCGTCTCCACCGGCAGCTCCTCACGACGCAATGTCACGTTGAGCCCGACCCCGATGATGGCGGCGGGGCCGGCAGGTGACTCGACTCGTTCGAGCAGGATGCCGGCCAGCTTGCGCCCGTCGACCAGCACGTCATTGGGCCATTTCAGGCCGGACTCGACGCCGCATTCGCGCACGGTGGCGTCGACCGCCAGACCGACCAGCAGCGGCAGCCAGACCCACCGCCCGGCCGGCACCGAGTCGGGCCGGAGCACCACCGACACCGCGATGCCGGATCCGGCGGGCGACTCCCAGGTACGGTCGAGCCGGCCGCGACCCGACGTCTGCGCGTCGGTCGTGTGGACCGCGCCCTCGGGGGCTCCGGCCCGCGCCGCGGCCGCCGCGTCGGCGTTCGTGCTGCCCGTAGAGTTGGTGACCACGATCTCCGTCCAGAACCGGCCCGGTCCGACGAGTGCGGAATTCAGTGCGGCAGCGTCGAGCGGCGGGCGGTCGAGGTCGCGGAAGGACATGAGAACAGCCTCACATACCGGCGAAGGCCGCCGATCGTTACGCTGACGTCCGTGAGCGAACAAGAGATCGAAGAGAAGCCCGAGCTGCACACCACCGCCGGGAAGCTGGCTGACTTCGTCCACCGCCGTGACGAGGCCCAGGTCGAGATGGCCGCGCGCGCCCACGAGAAGCAGAGCGCCCGAGGCCGTCAGAGTGCCCGCGAGCGGGTCGACCAGCTGCTCGACGAAGGCTCGTTCGTCGAGCTCGACGCCTTGGCGCGGCACCGTGCCACAGACTTCGGCATCGACAAGAACCGACCGCTCGGCGACGGCGTCATCACCGGCTATGGCACGATCGACGGCCGCCAGGTGTGTGTCTTCAGCCAGGACTTCTCGGTCTTCGGCGGCAGCCTCGGCCAGGTCTACGGCGAGAAGATCGTGAAGGTCATGGACCTCGCCATCAAGTCGGGCTGCCCGATCATCGGGATCAACGAGGGCTCGGGCGCGCGGATCCAAGAAGGCGTCGTCTCGCTCGGCCTGTACGGCGAGATCTTCCAGCGCAACGTCCACGCCTCAGGCGTCATCCCGCAGATCTCCCTGATCATGGGTGCCAATGCCGGCGGCCACGTCTACTCCCCCGCGATCACCGACTTCGTCATCATGGTCGACAAGACGTCCAACATGTTCATCACCGGACCCGACATCATCAAGACCGTCACCGGCGAGGACGTGACGATGGAGGACCTCGGTGGTGCGCGCACGCACAACACCAAGAGCGGCAACGCCCACTACATGGGCACCGACGAGGAAGACGCCATCGAGTACGTCAAGGCGCTCGTCTCGTACCTCCCGCAGAACAACATGGAGGAGCCGGAGGTGTACGACGAGGTCGCCGACCTCGACCCCAACGAGACGGACCTGGCCCTCAACACCCTGATCCCCGACTCGGCCAACCAGCCCTATGACATGCACACCGTGATCGAGGCGATCGTCGACGACGGGGACTTCCTCGAGGTCATGCCGTTGTTCGCTCCCAACCTGCTGATCGGCTATGGCCGCGTCGAGGGCCGCAGC
>JAWWPE010000209.1:0-8741 GCA_033850895.1 Nocardioidaceae bacterium
AGACTGTCATCGCAGGGCAAAATAGGCACCAAAAAGAAGTGGGGTCCGATGACGGGTTTCCTTGTCGACGGCTTCGCCCCGCCATCGTCGCCTCGCTGCGCTCGGAGCCGATGACGGGAATCGAACCCGCATATCTTGCTTGGGAAGCAAGCGCTCTACCACTGAGCTACATCGGCGCGGCACCAACAGGTGCGGCTCCACCTTATCCATGACGTGACGAACTGGTGGCGATCGTACGATCCGGGGGCCACCACCCGAGCGGGGTGACATGCTCGGGACATGAATGACGCCGAACGACCGGAGATCGCCGTGATCGGCGGATCGGGCTTCTACACGTTCCTCGCCGATCCGCGTGAGGTCGAGGTCGACACGCCATACGGCAAACCGTCCGCGCCCATCGCGATCGGCAGCGTCGGCGGCCGCACGGTGGCGTTCCTGCCGCGCCACGGGCCGCACCACAACTTCCCCGCCCACAAGGTCAACTACCGCGCGAACCTCTGGGCGTTGCGGAGCCTGGGCGTGCGCCAGGTGCTCGCTCCGTGCGCGGTGGGTGGTCTGCAGGTCGAGTACGGTCCCGGCACGTTTCTGGTCCCGGACCAGCTCATCGATCGCACGACCGCACGCATCCAGACGTTCTACGACGAGGGCGCCTGCCACATCTCGTTCGCCGATCCGTACTGCCCGAGACTCCGCGGCCACCTGCTCGACGGCCTGACCGGGCAGCAGCCGGTCGACGGCGGGACGATGGTCGTCATCGAGGGTCCACGGTTCTCCACACGGGCGGAGTCGCAGTGGTATGCCGCGCAGGGCTGGGCGATCGTCGGGATGACCAGCCATCCGGAAGCCGTCCTGGCCCGCGAGCTCGCCCTCTGTTACGCGACGGTGGCCCTGGTCACCGACCACGACGCCGGGGTCGACGAGGCATCCGCCGTCAACGTCGATGCGGTCTTCGAGGTGTTCGCGGCTCATACCGACACGCTGAAGTCGGCGCTCACCGATGTGGTCTCGCAGCTCGGCGAGCGCGACTGCTCCTGCTCGCACGCCGTGGACGGGATGGACCTGCCGGTGACCCTGCCGTGAGGGTCCTGCTGACCGGCGCGGCCGGATTCATCGGTACGCACATCGACCGGCAGCTCCGGGACCGTGGGCATGAGGTCGTGGCGCTCGACATGTTCCTGGCTGCCGCGCACGGTCCTGATCCGGTGGTCGAGCCCGGCATTGCCCGTCTCGATCTGCGTCACGACGGTCTCGATCAGCTTCTCGACGGCGTCGACGTGGTGTGCCATCAAGCGGCGATGGTCGGCAACGGCGTCGATGCCCAAGACCTTCCCGACTACGCCGAGCACAACGACGCCGGCACGGCCCGACTGCTGGCCGCGATGTCTCGCGTCGGTGTCACGGACCTGGTCCTCGCCTCGTCGATGGTCGTCTACGGCGACGGCCGCTACACGTGTCCGACCGATGGCGACGTGCCACCGGCCGTACGCCGTGAGGACGACCTTGCGGCCGGGCGCTACGACCCGAGTTGCCCGGTCTGCGGTGGTGACATCACCTGGCGGGAGATCGCCGAGGACACCCCGTTCCTGCCGCGCACCAGCTATGCCGCGTCGAAGGTGGCGCAGGAGCACTACGCCGGCGCATGGTGCACGCTCGAGGATGCTCGGACGATCGCGCTGCGCTACCACAACGTCTACGGGCCGGGCATGCCTGCGGACACGCCGTACTCCGGCGTCGCCGCGATCTTCCGCTCGGCCATCGCTCGTGGCAAGGTGCCGAAGGTGTTCGAGGACGGTGCGCAGATGCGCGACTTCGTGCACGTCACGGATGTCGCGCGCGCCAACGTCTTTGCGGTCGAGCAGATTGCGGAGCATCGCCAGGGGCTCACCCCGTACAACGTCGCCTCCGGTCAGCCGTTCACGATCGGCCAGATGGCGTCCACGCTCGCCAAGGCAGCGGGCGGGGCGGAACCCGAGCTGACCGGCGACTATCGGCGGTTTGACGTACGCCACGTGGTCGCCTCGCCCAAGGCCGCTGCGATCGGGCTCGGCTTCGTCGCCGAGATCGGACCCGAGCAGGGGCTCGCCCAGCTGGCGACGGACCCACTCCGCCGCCGCTGACTCTCAGGCAGCCGGGAGTCGTATCTCGAAGCGGCAGCCGGTGTCGTGATTGTGTACGTCGATCGACCCGGACTGGGCGTCGAGCAGGCCGCGGGCGATCGCCAGACCCATACCGGCGCCCTGCGGGGCCGAGCTCTGGTCGGACTCGCGGGCATCCGTGCCGCGATAGCCCATCTCGAACACATTGGCCAGGTCGTGATCGGAGATGCCTCCGCAGGAGTCCTCGACCCGTAGCCACACCTCTGCGGCATCGCTGCCGACCGAGACGGTGACAGCACCGGGAGCCGGGGTGTGCCGGATGGCATTGCCCAGCAGGTTGCGGAGCACCCGCATCAGCTCCGGGGCGGCACCCACCGCGAGCGTGCCACTCGGGCGCCCGTCGACCTCCACGCGTACGCCCTTCTTCTCGGCAGCGGGTCGCACCGCGTCGACCGCCGAACGTACGACGTCGTCGACCGCGACCGGCCCGACATCGAGCATCAGCGTGCCGGCGTTGATCTGCGACATCTCGAAGAGGTCGTCGATCATGCCCGCGAGGCGATGGGTCTCCAGCCGGATCAGCTGGGCGTACTGGCGCACGTCATCGGGCTCGGAGACCACGCCGTCCTCGAGCGCCTCGGTCATGGCCTGCACGCCCGCGATGGGCGTACGGAGATCGTGGCTGAGCCAGGCGAGCAGCTCGCGGCGGGATCGTTCGGCGCTCCGCTCGCGCTCGATCGCATCACGCTCCCACACGCTCTTGCGCGCGATCGACCGTCCCAGCAGCACCGCGCTCGGCACGCTCACCACGGTGACGGCCAGCCACACCAGGGCGGTGCGCTTGAGCTCCTGGGTGAACATGAACTGGCTGGTGATGACGACCCCGGCGATGATCGCGAGCAGGGGTACGAGGGTCAGCAAGAGGATCGATGCGGCGAGGTTGCGGGCCCGCAGGCGACTGAGGACCACGGCCCCGACGATGACGACGACCAGCGAGCAGAGCAGGCCGATCGCCATCGAGTGCAGGTCCGCCGTCGACACGCCGTCACCTCGCTGGGATCCCAGCGGTAGCCCAGCCCGTAGACCGTGACCAGGCGCTGCGGCTCGGACGGGGTGACCTCGATCTTGTGGCGCAGGCGCTTGACGTGCACGGTCACGGTGGACTGGTCGCCGTACTCCCAGCCCCACACCAGCTTGAGCAGCTCGTCGCGGCTGAACACCTGGCTGGGATGCTGCAGGAAGAAGTGCAGCAGGTCGAACTCGCGGGTCGTCAACGCCAACGGCTTGCCGCTCATCAACGCCTCGCGGGAGACGGGATTGAGGGTCAGGTTGCCGGACGTGACGAGCCCGGCGACCGGCCGGCCGGCTGGCACGAGGCTGCGACGGAGCACAGAACCGATCCGCAGGGTCAGCTCCTTGGCGCTGAACGGCTTGGTCACGTAGTCGTCGGCGCCGCTGGTCAGGCCGGCGATCCGGTCGTCGGTCTCTCCGAGCGCGGTCAGCATGATGATCGGCACGGACGAGCCGTCGTCCTCGCGCAGGCGGGTGCAGATCTCCAGGCCGCTGAGGCCGGGGAGCATGACGTCAAGGACGATCAGATCTGGGTCGACCTCACGAGCGGCGGCGAGACCGCTGGGTCCGTCTTCGGCGACCGTCACCTCATAGGAGTCCTGCTCGAGGTAGCGCCGGAGCACATCGCGTACGGCGAGGTCGTCCTCGATGACGAGTACGTGGGGTTGGAACGCGTCCGGCATGGTCACCACCTTGTCAGCAGGAGCTGTTCGACACCGAGGCCGATGACGGCCTGGGAGAGCAGCAGGGGTCGGTGCCACCTGGCCGGCAGCAGCATCGGCAGGGCGACGATCCAGATCGTGAACGGCAGGAAGATGCGTTCGGTCTCGGCCTTGCTCATCCCGGAGATGGCGGCGAAGCCGATCGTGAGAAGCGCGGCCGCGGCGAGCTGGGCGACCACATTGCGCTCGCGGAACGCTCTCGAGGCCGCCGGGAATGCCGCCCAGACGGCGAGGCCGGCGGTGAACGTCCAGGCCGCGATGTCGGCCCACACCCAGTAGTCGTACGGCCGGTTCGAGGCGATGCCGTCGTTGTAGCGCTGCACCAGCACGGGATAGGCCTTCCACCACGAGAACCCGGCGGCGGTGAACGCCGCGACGACGATCGCGGACCCGCCGAGAGCCCACGGCAACGGTCGCCAGGTCCGGGCGATCAGCAGCACCGCGACGGCGAGGAAACCCAGGAGCACCAGTCCGTACGAGAGGTAGACGCAGAGGCCGAGCAGCAGCCCGGCGCCTACGGCCGTGACGATCCGGCGGCGTCCCGTGGACGTCGCGGCAATGGCCAGCAGCGCCAAACCCCAGGCCGCCACGGCGGTGAACATCGCGTCGCCGGTGACACCCATCCACACCGCGCTGGGCGCCAGCACGATCCACGGCATCGCGCCGCGGGCGAGCTGGACCGAGCCAAGGGTGCGCAGGGTGATGAGCACCGCCACGATCGCGGTGCTGCCGATTGTGACGACGACCAGCCCGATGCTGAAGAAGCCGGTGACGCCGAGCCGGTCGAGCAGCACGAAGAACAGCAGCGACCCGGGCGGATGGCCGGCGACGTGGACGTACCAGTTGTGTGGCGAGTCGAACGGGATGCGGTCGATGAACGTGTGCATCATGTGGCTGATCGAGGTGACGTGCTGGGCGTCGTAGACGTACTCCTGGCGTCGCTCGAAGACCCGGGCGAGCCCGTCCTTCCCCTCGGTCATCGCCAGCGCCATCGTCCAGATCCAGGTGCTCGCGAACGCGGTGAGCAGCAGTGCCGGCCAGGACAGCCGCTCGGCGAGACGCGGCAGGCCGAGCCAGAGCGCGAGACCGATGGCGATCGCCGGAAGGGTCAGCAGACCGAGGCGGGGATCCCAGGTCGCATGCAGTGGCGGGAACTCCACGTCGATGTCGGAGTACGTCCACCGCCAGACGACACCGGCCGTGACGACCAGAGCCAGACCCGCGCCGGCAGACAGCGCTGCCGCGCGAGGAGACGACGCGGCTATGGACACGCTCGCCAGCCTAGGCGCCGGGGCGACGCGTCACGGGCGGAAGAACCCGATGTCACAAGTCGGTCACGCTGCATCATGGGGTGACCAAGCCCCGCCGCCCGTAGCGTCGAACCATGACTGTGACGACCTGCGATGTGGTGATCCCCTGCCGGGACGAGGCGGCCGCACTGCCGACCGTCCTGGCCACGGTCCCCGACGGCTGGCGAGTCATCATCGTCGACAACGGCTCGACCGACGGCACCGCCGACGTCGCTCGGTCGCTCGGCGCGCGAGTCGTCGACGAGCCCCGACCCGGCTATGGCGCCGCGGTGCACGCCGGGATGCTGGCGTCCGACGCGGAGTACGTCGCGGTGATCGACGGCGACGCCTCGATGCGGCTTCCCGAGCTCGTGCCGATGCTCGATGTCGTACGCGCTGGCGACGCCACGATGGCGATCGGCCGCCGGCGCCCCAGTGGCCGCGGTGTGTGGCCGTGGCACGCCCGCGCCGGCACGAAGGCCCTGGCCTGGTGGATCCGTCGACGCAGCGAGTTCCCGATCCACGACCTCGCGCCGATGCGGGTGTGCCGACGTGACGACCTGCTCGCTCTCGGGGTGGAGGACCGGCGCTTCGGCTATCCGCTCGAGCTGATGCTGCGCGCCGCCGCGGCCGGCTGGACCGTCCGCGAGCTCGATGTGGCGTACGACCGCCGCGCCACAGGTACGAAGTCGAAGGTCTCCGGGTCGGTCAAGGGCACCGCCCGCGTCATCCACGACTTCGCCCAGGTGCTGCGATGACCGTCCCCACGCTCCTGATCGCGGCCAAGGCGCCCGTCGCCGGCCTCGCCAAGACCCGCGTCGCGAAGGCGGTCGGCCACGAGCTCGCCGCCGACCTCGCGGCCGCCGCACTGCTCGACACCCTCGACGCCGCACTTGCCCTGGGCTGGCCACTCGTCGTGGCGATGACCGGCGACCTCACGCAGGCCGCCCGGTCCGAGGAGATCGCCGGACAGCTCGACCGGGCCGACGTCATCGAGCAGCGCGGTGACGGTCTCGGCGAACGACTGGCCAATGCCCACGCCGATGCCGACGCGGGGAACGGCGTCGTCCAGGTCGGGATGGACACTCCGCAGCTGACCGTCGAGGACCTGTTCGCCGCCGGGCGGCTGGTCGCCGACGGCAGACGCGTCGTCGGTCCGGCCGAGGACGGTGGTTGGTGGCTCCTGGGCCTCGCCGACCCGGCCGAGGCCGCCGCGCTCAAGGACGTACCGATGTCTCAGCCGGACACCGGCGCCCTCACCGAGGCTGCGCTGGCCGGCCCGGCCGAGCACCTGCGCACCCTCCGCGACATGGACACCTGGGACGACGCCGTGGCCATCGCGCGCGACATCCCGATCTCCCGACTGGCCACCGTGGTCAGGGCGCAGGTGGCGGTATGAGCACGATGGACGCGGTCAGCGCCTTCGACGCGGTGTTCGTCGGGCGTTCCGGGCATTTCGTCGATCATGTGGGCCGCGCCGAACCGCTGGAGATCGGCCAGTGGAGCTCGGCGCCGGACTGGGTCGACCGCGCACTGTTCGTCGATCCGTGCCACGGCGCGACGATCGACATCGGCTGTGGCCCGGGACGGCTCGTCGCCGAGCTCGCCGCGCGCCACGTACCCGCGATGGGCATCGACGTGTCGACCGAAGCCGTACGGCTGACCCGGCTCCGCGGCGCACTGGCGTTGCGTCGTGATGTGTTCGGGTCAATCCCCGGCGAGGGCCGTTGGGAGCATGCGCTGCTCGCCGACGGCAACCTCGGGATCGGTGGCGATCCGGTACGCCTGTTGGCCAGGCTCGGCGAGGTCCTGGTCGCGGGTGGCACGGTGATCGCCGAGGTGGCCGAGCACGGCGCCGGATTCGTCCGCGACCGTCGCCGGCTCCGCGTCGACGGACGGTTGTCGGCGCACTTCGCCTGGGCCGTCGTCGGCCTCGACGCGATCGAGGACGTCGCCGCCAGTGCCGGCATGCGCGTTGTCAGTAAGCAGACCGTTGGCGGTCGGCATACCGCCACCTTGACGCGAGCCTCGTCATGAGACTGCCCACCGTCGACGACATCGAGAAGCGGATCCCGCGTCCCGAGGACTTCGAGAGCCGGGCACGTGGACCCGAGCTCACTGCGCGGGTCGGCACGGCGCTGGGCATCTGCTTCGGCATCTGCTTCCTGACCGGGATGTGGAGCCAGTTCCAGTACGCCACGCCCGGCTGGCTCACGCTGAGCCCGCACCCGACGCAGCTCTATCGCTGGACCCAGGGCGCCCACATCATCTCCGGCACGGCCGCGATCCCGTTGCTGCTGGTCAAGCTCTGGTCGGTGTTCCCGCGGCTGTTCATCCGGCCACCGAAGGGCCGCAAACAGCTCCTGGTCGAGGCCTTCGAGCGGGGCTCGATCGCCGTGCTCATGGGTTCCGCGTTCTTCATGCTCGCCAGCGGCACGCTCAACATCATCGGCTGGTACCCGTGGGAGTTCAGCTTCCGCCGTACGCACGAGGCGGTTGCGTGGGTCGCGATCGGCTCGCTACTCGTACACATCGCGGTCAAGCTGCCGGTCATCCGTCAGGCCCTCGGCCAGTCCATCGAGCATGCGGACCACGCCCTCGATCCCTCGGCGCCGACGCGTCGGTCGGTCCTGCGAGGTGCGTTCCTGGCCTCCGGGCTGGCTGTCGTGCTCACCGCCGGGCAGACCGTACCTTTCCTCCGCAAGGTGTCGGCGTTCTCGGTGCGCCCCGGCGACGGCCCGCAGGACCTGCCGATCAATCGCACGGCCAAGGCGGCCGGATCGGACCAGACCGCGCTCGAAGCCGAATGGACCCTCGACGTGATCGTCGGTCGGCAGATGATGTCGCTGACCCGCGACCAGCTCCTGGCGATGCCGCAGCGCACGCATCGGCTGCCGATCGCGTGCGTGGAGGGTTGGAGCCGCAACGCCGTATGGACCGGCGTCTCCGTTCGCGACATCATCGCGCTCGCCGGAGCGGCGGCCGACTCCGACGTCACCGTGCGTTCGTTGCAGACCAAGGGCGCCTTCGGCTCGTCCCGCATCGTCGGCAACGTCACCAAGGACCACCGCACGCTCCTGGCGCTCACGCTCAACGGAGAGACCTTGGCGCTGGACCACGGCTACCCCTGCCGGCTCATCGCGCCGAACCGCCCCGGCGTCTTCCAGACCAAGTGGGTCAAGCAGCTGGTGGTGAAGGCATGACCGGCGTGGGGATCCCGACCAGTCGCGCCGCGAATGTCGTACGCGGCTTGCTGATCCTCACCGGCATCGGCTTCGGCATGTGGGGGCTCTGGCTGATGCGCGACTTCACCGGTCAGCAGCTGACCTCCGAAGGCTTGTGGTTCGCGGGCGGAGTCGTGCTGCACGACGCCGTGCTGGCGCCCGTCGTCGTGGTCATCGGATTCGCGGCCTCGCGGTTGCTGCCGGGCCACTTCCGCAGCTCGACCGCGACGGCGTTCCTGCTGTGGGGCACGCTGACGATCGCGTTCCTGCCGACACTCAGCGGCGAGGGTGGCAAGGCAGGCAATCACACGATCCTGGGCAAGCCGTACGTGCTGAGCT
>JAWWPE010000062.1:0-4160 GCA_033850895.1 Nocardioidaceae bacterium
TCGCGGCCTCCAGGACTGCCGGGGAGTCGATGTGGCTGTTGCCGATCGCCGAGGAGATGAAGGCGCTCGTCAACTCGTCGACGGTCGCCGATCTGCGCCAGCACAACCCGAAGCCCTACGGCGGCACGCTGTTCGCCGCGGCATTCCTGCGCGAGTTCGTCAAGGACCTCCCTTGGGCACACCTCGACATCGCCGGCCCGTCGTTCAACGAGGGTTCGGCATACGACTACACGCCGGTGGGCGGCACCGGTGTGGGCGTACGCACGCTCGTGACGCTCGCAACGGAGCTGGCCGGAGCGCGCTGACGGGAGTGGCCTAGTCGGGCAGGCCGAGCGCCCGCGCCGCCTCTTCGACGGTGTCCCACTTGACCCTCTCGCCACCCATCCGATCGGGATGGGCCTGGGAGCGCGCCTTGCGATAGACGCGCATCAGGTCATCGAACGAGGGGTTCGTCGGCAACGGCTCGACGCCGGCGATGGACTCGAGCGTCATGATCGCGGCGAGCTCCTTCGGAGTCGACGTCTTGGCCGGCGGTGCCGCCGCCGATGCCGGCCTGCTCGTCGGACTGGTCGGGCTGGTGGCACTCGAGCCCTTGCCCTTGACCTGGCGCAGGTCGTACTCCCGCTTCCGCGACGGAATGCCGACCAGATTCGAGTCGTAGACCGGGATCTGCAGCTTCTTCCGTGCGAAGTCGTACGCGGCCTGCGCGGAGGAAACCCGGCGCCGGATCGATTCACCGTCGGACGCGACGAGCAGCAGCGTCGTCTGCGTGACGGAGGTCTTGGGCTCGATGTACGCCTCAACGCCCTTGCGGGACTCCGCGAACTGCTTCAGCGCGTCCAGATCGCCACGACTCGCGTTGCGGTCGGAGACGACGGCGCCGGCGTCCGTCCTGGCCTTGCGGCCGCGGAAGATTCCCATACGCATAGTGTGCCCGATCGGGTCCAGCCACCCCGTCACCCCGGTGGCAGTGTTCGGGTCCCGAGTGACAAGATGGATGAAGAGACTTCCCTGGGAGGAAACCGTGGCGGACGGCGCCGGCAACAACTTCGACATCGTGATTCTCGGCGGCGGCAGCGGCGGCTACGCCTGCGCGCTCCGGGCAGTGCAGCTCGGCAAGACCGTTGCGGTCATCGAGAAGGGCAAGATGGGCGGCACCTGCCTGCATACCGGGTGCATCCCCACCAAGGCGATGCTGCACGCAGCCGAGATCGCCGACGGCGCGCGCGACGGCGCCCACTTCGGCGTGAAGTCGACCTTCGAGGGCATCGACATGCCCGCCGTCAACGCCTACAAGGACGGCATCATCGAGCGCCTCTACAAAGGCTTGCAGGGGCTGATCAAGTCCGGCGGCATCACCGTCGTCGAGGGTGAGGGCAAGCTCGTCGACCCGCACACCGTCGAGGTCAACGGAGAGCGCTACACCGGCACCAATGTCGTCCTGGCCACCGGTTCGGTGTCTCGCACCCTCGGCCTCGACATCGGCGGCCGGGTCATCACCAGCACCGAAGCCCTGACGATGACCGAGGTGCCCGAGAAGGTCGTCATCATCGGCGGCAGCGTCATCGGGGTGGAGTTCGCGTCCGTATGGAAGTCCTTCGGCGCCGACGTGACGATCATCGAAGGCCTGCCGACACTGATCCCGCTGGAGGATCCGTCGCTGGCCAAGCAGCTCGAGCGGGCATTCCGCAAGCGCAAGATCAACTTCAAGACCGGTGTGAAGTTCACCGGGGTCGAGCAGACCGATGCCGGAGTGACCGTGACCCTCGAGGACGGCACCACGATCGAGACCGATCTGGTGCTCGTCGCGGTCGGTCGCGGACCCAACTCCGCCGGCATGGGCTATGAGGAGGCCGGTATCACGGTCGACCGTGGCTGGGTTCCCACCAACGAGCGCCTCGCCACCAACATCGACGGCGTCTTCGCGGTCGGCGACCTGGTTCCCGGACTCCAGCTCGCGCATCGCGGCTTCGCTCACGGCATCTTCGTCGCCGAGGAGATCGCCGGGCTCAAACCCCAGCCCGTCATCGACTCGGGCATCCCGCGAGTGACCTACTGCGACCCCGAGATCGCATCGGTCGGACTCACCGAGCCGCAGGCCCGCGAGAAGTACGGCGACGACAAGGTTGAGATCCAGGACTACAACCTCGGCGGCAACGGCAAGTCACAGATCCTCGGCACGGCGGGCAGCGTCAAGCTCGTACGCGAGAAGGACGGCCCGATCGTCGGCGTCCACATGATCGGAGCGCGCTACGGCGAGCAGGTCGGCGAAGCCTCCCTCATGGTCAACTGGGAGGCCTATCCCGAGGACGTCGCACAGTTCATCCACGCTCACCCCACCCAGAACGAAGCACTCGGCGAAGCCGCACTGGCCCTCGCCGGCAAGCCCCTCCACTCGCACGCCTGACCCGAGAACCTAAGGAACATCATGGCTACGTCAGTCACCCTTCCCGCTCTCGGTGAAAGCGTCACCGAGGGCACTGTCACCCAATGGCTCAAGCAGGTCGGCGACACGGTTGCCGTCGACGAACCACTGCTGGAGATCTCCACCGACAAGGTCGACACCGAGATCCCGTCACCTGTCGCCGGCACGCTGCTGGAGATCAGGGCGGTCGAGGACGAGACCGTCGAGGTCGGTGCCGTCCTCGCGGTCATCGGCGAGGCCGGCGAGAGTCCGTCCGACGACGCCGCGCCGACTGCAGAGGCTCCCGCGTCTGAGACGCCTGCTGCTGAGACGCCTGCTGCTGAGGCCCCTGCTGCCGAAGCCCCCGCTGCCGAGACGCCTGCGCCTGCTGCCGAGGCCCCGGCGCCTGCCGCCGAGACGGCGGCGCCCGAGCCTGAGCCCGCCGCCGTGGCCGAGGAACGCACACCCGCTCCCGCCGAGAGTGCCGAAGAACAACACGATGTCGCCGAGACAGCGCAAGCCCCGCAGCCCGAGGCCGCCCCGGCTTCGTCCGGCTCAGGTACAGCCGTCAAGCTCCCCGAGCTCGGCGAGAGCGTCACCGAAGGCACCGTCACCCAGTGGCTCAAGCAGGTCGGTGACACGGTTGCCGTCGACGAACCTCTGCTCGAGATCTCCACCGACAAGGTCGACACCGAGATCCCCTCGCCTGTCGCCGGCACGCTGCTGGAGATCAAGGTCGCCGAGGACGAGACCGTCGACGTCGGTGCAGAGCTGGCGATCATCGGCGAGGCCGGATCCGCACCAGCCGAAGCTCCGGCTGCCGCACCGTCCGATGCCGAGCAGGCCGCAGCACCCCAGCCCGAGCCCGAACCGGCTCCCACCCCCGAGCCGGCTCCCGCGCCCGAGCCGACGCCCGAGCCCGCGCCTGCACCCGAGCCTGAGCCCGCGCCGACACCGGCCCCCGAGCCGGAATCGGCACCTGCCGAGTCCCCCACGCCGGTTCCCGCGCAGCCCGAGTCCCAGGCCACTCCGGCGCCCGCCGCCACGGCGACCCCGGCGACTCCTACGGACGCCGACTCATACGTCACGCCGATCGTGCGCAAGCTCGCGAAGCAGCACTCGGTCGACCTGGCGACGGTCACCGGCTCCGGCGTCGGAGGCCGCATCCGCAAGCAGGACGTCCTCGACGCGGCGGCCGCCAAACCGGCCCCCGCAGCCGACAGCTCGGCACCCGCGGCGGAAGCCGCGCCGGCCGCTGAGCCGTCGGCGCTGCGTGGCAAGACCGAGAAGGTCACCCGTTTGCGTCGCACGATCGCGACCCGCATGGTGCAGTCGCTCCAGGTTTCGGCGCAGCTCACGCAGGTGCACGAGGTCGACGTGACCGAGGTCGCCCGACTGCGCGCTCGTCACAAGGACGCGTTCCTCGATCGCGAGGGCGTCAAGCTCACCTACCTCCCGTTCTTCGCGAAGGCGGCCATCGAGGCGCTCAAGTCCTACCCCAAGCTCAATGCTGCCCTCGACCTCGAAGAGGGCACGGTGACCTACCCCGCCGGCGAACACCTCGGCATCGCAGTCGACACCGAGCGTGGCCTCATCGTCCCGACGATCCGTGATGCCGGCGACCTCTCCATCGCCGGGCTGGCCCGCAAGATCGCCGACGCCGCCGAGCGCACCCGCACCAACAAGATCACGCCGGACGAGCTGTCCGGCGCGACCTTCACGATCACCAACCTCGGCAGCAACGGCGCGCTGTTCG